>CAYTAQ010000012.1:0-42459 GCA_964435695.1 uncultured Desulfobacterales bacterium
TTTCCTTGAGCTCACGCGGGGACTTCTCGCTGCTGTTGGTCAGAAACAGAAATTTCTTGTTTTCCTTCTTGAGCCATTCCACAAAGGCCTGCGCCCCCGGCAGCAATTGGTCCCCGTGGTAGATGACTCCGTCCATGTCGCAGATAAATCCCCGCTTTTTCCTCAGAAGATCGAGATTCATGGCTAATGCCCTTTCTGTTCCGCAGGCGGCAGGTCCGGGTGCAGCACCCGGATCGATACCGTGGGAAGCACGATGATGCAGATGCAATGCGTGCGCTGCATACAGGATTTGTCCCTGATCGGCATACCTTCGATTTGCCGATAGGGGCGTCCAGGTGGACAGTGTACCGAAAAATGCCGACAAAGTCACACTTGATTATGGATAGCAATACAAATTGTAGCTTTTTCGATCAGAAAGTTATAAATAAGGCCAAAGGTTCTGGTCAAACTTAATTATTAAAACGGGGAGTCGGATCACTTACCATGCCCATTTCATTTTCCTCCAAAAGCCACGGCCGGATTCCGATAGGGTTTTTCAACGTTGAAACCGACATGCTGCTCATGGACCGCTACTTTTTCTTTTCGACGGATTTTTGTGAGTGGGTCATTGAATGGGCTGAGGAGGCCGGCAAGCTCAGCCGTGACGAAAAAATGGTATACGCTATTCGTGAAGCGAAGATGATCGGCAACCTGGCCGACGCCATTTACGGGTTTGAATTCACAGGCTTCATCGGGGAGGTTTACAAGCTGTTTCCTTTTCCGGAACGTCGCTCAGAATTCAAGCAAAAACCCTGGGGTCCACAAAACCGCTCGGCAGTTGAGACGGCGATACAACCTTTTGCGGTACAGCTGAAAATACCGATCGTCTTTTCCCAAGGGAGTCGAACCATCGGCTTCGGTGACTATGTGTTCAGTGCAGAGGTGTTTCTGGAAATCATAAGGTATATCGAAGCAGGCGGGATGCCAGGCTGGCTGAACGGGCAGCTACCTGATTACGTTACCAGGATGACGGACCGTCTGGCGGCCACTCACCACCGGCATTTCGGAAAATGGGGTCAGATCAGGCCTTAACGCTTATTTGATAATATCATGAAAAGCCCGGCAGGGGTTAATTGATGTGCCGGCAGCATTAACACCCGTTTTCTTCCTTGACCTTCACGTCCGGGCACTCATTGAATAGGGCATAGGGGCACTGGTTTCTGCAGTAGTCATGGTCAATTTTTTCAAAAAGAACGCTGATGGCATCTCCCCGGTTCTCAATGATCAAATCGGCGGGAATCGCCTTTATGAAACCGGATGTTTTGAATGTTTCCATGACCGGGGTGCGAATGCCCATAAAGGCAACATCCACCTTTATCGCCTTTGCTTCTTCGGTCAGCAACCGCATCTCATCGATACCCGTGATGTCGATAAACGCCATGGCCTGAAGATCCAGCAGCAGAAATTTGACCGGGGTTTCCACTTCATACAGTTTTTCGAGAATATGTTCGACCGTATACTCGGCATTGGCAAAGTATATAGCGTTATCGGAGCTTAGATGGAGTATTTGAGGGCATGACGGTTTATCATACATGTCGGCATTGACGAACATGTTATGCTGGGGATCCTTTGCGATCCGGATAATACGCGGGTGCATGGTTTTCCACAGAAAAAACACAAGGGAAATCATCACGCCGATGAGCAATGCATAATCCGGTTTTGCCAACAGGGAAAGCACGAAAACGGCTATGGCAACGATACCGTCGTGGCGATTCATTTTCCACAGTTTAAAAACTTCTTTGGGATGAAAAAGAAGCAGAACGGCGCTGATAACCAGTGCAGCCAGTGCCGCCTTGGGGATATAGGTAAACAGCGGGGTTAAAAAGAGGAGTGAAATTATGACCGTCAGGCTTGAAATGGCACTGGAAATACCTGTTTTGGCACCTGATGCAAAATTGATGGCGGTTCTCGAAAATGAACCGCTCACCGGGTAGGCCTGAAAAAAAGATCCGATCAAATTGGCAAGCCCCTGCCCAATGAATTCCTGGTCGACATCCAGTTTTTGTTTGGTTTGAGACGAAATCGCCTTGCCCACGGAATAGGTTTCGGCAAAGCTCACCATGGCAATAACGACGGCCGGTCCGATGAGGGAACTAATGGTATCAAAATCTGAAACAGGTAAATGGGGGACCGGCAGTCCGCCGGCGATTTTGCCGACAATGGCAACCCCCTTCAAATCCAGCTGGAAAGCATAGGTGATGATGGTTGTGAGCACAAGCGCCGCAATACTTGCCGGGAAGGCGGGACGAACTCTTTTGACGCCGTAAATGATGGCAAATGCCGTTATTCCAACGAACATGGTGAAAGGGTGCAATCCCGGCAAACTGGTGACGAGATCCAACAGGTGATGAAAAACATATTCATGGCGTGCCAGGCTAATGCCTAAAAAATTCGGTAGCTGTGAGGCAATGATGATAATGGATGCTGCGGCGGTAAAGCCTTTGACAGCCGAGTGCGAAATAAAGGACATGATTTCTCCAAGCCGGAAAATGCCGATCAGGAAATAGATGATGCCGACAATCAATGCGAGCAGGAAGGCTAAATCAATAAATTCCTTGCTTCCGGGCTCTGCGATGGAGCTGAGGGTTGTTAAAACCAAGAGGCTCATGATGGCGATAGGCCCGGTAGCCAATTGACGCAAACTTCCCCATAGCGCTCCTATCAGCGGTGCGGAAACCGCCGCATAGAGACCGTAGACCGGTGGGAGTCCCGCAAGAATCGCATATGCCATGGATTGCGGGATGAGCACCGCGGCAACCGTCAATCCGGCAATGGCATCGCCTTTGAACGAAGAGAAACCATATCCTTTCAACCAAAGCAGGAATGGGAAAAATTTATACATTGCAGGCTGTTCTAGCTTGACTCTTGGCATCATTCTCTCCTTATCAGGGAACCGTATTTCGAAATTCTCCCAGCATGTTTGGATGATGAATTTCATCTTCCATATCGATCGTGTGGCAGACGCTGCACTGCATATTGGCACCCATGGGGTAAGGTGTTCTCTGGTACTGAAGCGGTTGAACATTATCTCTATTCTTTCCAAAGCGGTTTTTTGCCGGATAGAGGGCATGTGAAGCACCATGGCAGGCCATGCACATAATTCCGGCGTCGTCCGTACGCATATGGAAGAGCTGATGTTGTTCCCTGGTCCAGGCGTTGCAGCCTGCCTGGTCGGTTTCAGGCGGATTAAAATCGACATGGCAGCTCAGGCAGTCCGGTTGGTTGATCCATGGGATACGCGGTTTTAGCTCATCGATGGCATTGACGGCAATCGGCGTGAGGTGCCGCATCAGTTTTTCCACGTCTTTTTTCCCGGCGGCCTGTTCAGACACGAGGAGACTTAAGGCATGATCTTCCATTGACAAATGACAGTTCGTACAGTCCAGTTCAATGGTTTTGTGGATGCCCCTGAATGCCTGCGTGTGGCTCTTGGAAGATGCCGGGTGGCAGGCATAACAAGCTTCGGCCCCTTTACCCGTCAGATAATTGGCATGAAACCCATGGATGGCTGCTGAAAGATTCAGGCGTTCCGGACTTCCCTTAACTTCCGCAAGCGGTCCCTGATGGCATGACCAGCACAATACCGGGCGTCCCTCCCGGAATGCTGCAGATAGTTTGGTTTTATTAATCCGGTCATGAACATAAAGCACATCTCGAGCCGTATCATCACTAATGCCGGTCTGGTCTGCCACTCGCCATTGACCGCCATGGCAGTTTTTACACCCCAGCTCAGTCGAAACCGTTGCCGCCAGTTGCGTTTTAGCGATGGTTTTTCCTGTGTGGGCGTCCTTTGCTTCGATAGCGAAGAAAGGAAACGGGTTCACCTGACCGTCATCTGCATAGGGCGTAACCGGTATCTGGTCGGCGGTATAGGCCATCAGGTCATCACGGTATACCAGTTTGCCGGTGGTCCCGTTCCCTGAAAGACCGGTGTTGGGAGGGATCTTTTTGCCGACAAGACTTTTGGAAACATCCCAGAATTTGATATGCCCGGCGGGGTTGCGAAAACCGTTTTCCACGGCATAATGAAGTTCCATGTTTTCTGTAACGATATCCGGTGTTTCACCTCTGCGGATCAACTGGGCATAGATGTCAATACCGGGCGGCCCAAGCGACCAAAAAGAATCATTATCGGACAGCGTTTTCATGCCCGAAGGGCTCCAGGCCAAAAGAATATATTCGCTATCATGGTCAAATACCGGCAGATCTACGGGGAGGTCCAGGGCTGCAAATGCTATTTCCTGTTCTGCCCTGCCATGCAGTCCTTTGACGATATAGGTTGCCAAGGCGTTTCTTTCCTCGGTGGTCCCAAAAAATTTTGGCATGTATTTTAAAATCTTACCCTGGCCGCTGAGTTGTGCCTCCATGCCGAATACGCTATGCTTTCGGGTAAGGGGCAATATGTCATTCATGGGGCCGCCCACGGAATGACACACCATGCACTCCAGACGAAAAATTTCTCTGCCGGCCTCAAGCATATTCTCAGCGGTCAATTGTCTGTGTTTCACCCATTTTGCCGTTTTTAAGACCCCCTTGCGATTCATCTCATTTTCATTGCTAACCGTGACCGCGTTTGAATAGGTATGATGATAGATCAGATAGGGGCGTCTGCCGGCTTCACGAATCCATTCAAACGAACCCATATAGAGAAGTCCTAACACCAGAGACAAAAATGCCATGAAAACCCGGCTGCGGAATGACATGCGAACCCACATGAGCAGTCCGATGATGAGAAAACCCGGCAAAAGAATGATGAACAGCTTGACAGCGGGAAGGATTTCAGGAGAATGCCCGAGAATCATTTCCCTGATTTCAGCGGGCAGGACATTCAGATACCATAAACCCGACAGGAACATCAACGGCAAGGGTATGATCAACCACTTGCCGCAATAGCGGACCAGTTTTTCCCGCTCGGCTTTTTCCCTGCTAAGCGATGCAGTGATAAAGCCGAACACCCCTGCCAGAAAAACGGCAAGAAGGGTTCTGAAAACAAGGGCCGGCCACATGGAAGGATTGAAGAAGCCATCCCAGAAACTGTTGGAGGTTAACCAGTCACCGGGAGTCAGCATGAAGTCTATGATACCGTTGATGACAAAAAGAGATAACCAGGCAAAGATAAAATATAACCATCCGATAATCAGATGGGATGACGGTTTCATTTTATCGAATTGATAGTAATAAATGAACAGTGCGACAATTTCGGCGAGAAAGCAGACCCACTCGGTTGCGAAGCCGAAAACAAACAGATGAATCAGGGTGGAGGTTGGCCCCGGGCTCAAAAGCGATATGGTGAACCATATCCCCACGCCGGTGATGCCGCTGAAAACCATGGTAAGCAACAGGAAAAATTTGGTGTGACGTTTGGTATATGTCAGGATTCCGGGGGATTTCTCTCTGTGTGCTTTCATTTCGGTCAGAACCAGAAAGAGACCGCCGCCCACCGCGAAGTGCGCGACATATACGTGCAGGACGGCAATAACGACCATCAGAAGGCCGCCGCCGGCATAATGGAGCTCCCAGACCGGATAATTCATGACGGCACCTTCTGTTTATCCTGAAATGCGAGCTTCAGCATAAAACCGATTACAAGCATTCCGATAACCAGGGATATGAGAAAAAGGAAAAACGGGCCGTATTGCGGTGCTGTTTCCAGCATGGATGGATGAAAATAAGGTTTTAAATATGCCAGGCGGAGCTGATCTCTCATGAGAACCATCACGACGATGGTAATGACCGCGGCCACGGTGCATGGCCAAACCTTATTTTTAAAACCAAGAATCAGGGCGAGGATGGTTCCGATAATACCTATGATGAAAAGCATGGTTGCATAGGCGTGGTGTCCCATAAACAGGCCCGAAATATTTTCAGGCAGACGCATCAGGAACCATGATCCGATAATGAATTGAGACAGGGTCGCATAATTGAACCAGCGCATGCTTTGCTTGATGTTCCGCAGGCAGGGCGTGTTGGATCGATTCCCTTTTATTTTCCACACCATGGCGAGAAACAGCCCCCCAACAGCTACGGCGGAAGCCACAAAGTGAAGATACCGCGGAATAAGGGTGGGATCTGAAAGATTCAAAAGGGTTCCGTCCGGGCTTGCAAAATAGCGGAACCATTCAGTCGGCAGAAGCATCAGGGTCATGTTGTTGCAAAAAAAGAAAGCGACCACCAATAAAAGGATTACGGAAACAGCAATGAAGATCAACCGCCGGGGCCCAAGCGTCTCAAACGTGAAATCGTATAGATACGCGCTGTAATAAGCCAGGAGCATGATCAATACAATCGATATCCAGTAAACAGCCATCAAAACGGAACTTGTGTAAATAAACGGGCCATACAGTACCTGAATGAACAGCAGCGGGGCCACCCCCATGTTGACGGTGAAGGCAATGGTATAGGGGAGCTTTGTACTGATTTGGCGGTTTGTTGCAACGGCGTCCGGTGTTGGGATGAACGAATTGAACAGGGCGATGATGCCGAGGCCCAGCATGGCGTTCATACACAACAGGTGAAGCGTGAATGTAAACATGAGAAAGAAATTCAACCAGCCCCAGTGTACAGGGATCGCATCCGGCATAGGGATGAGGGTGGTTGGGTTCATGGCTTTCTCCTTAAATTCGGTCTGGGAAAGTATTCGTAAACAATTATTCATCAGCAATTGACAATTGACAATTGTTATTTGTTAATGTTGCAAGGTTAAGGCTCTGCGCCTTCTAAGAAATCGTCATCGGCGGCGTTAGTACAAAATGGGGTATACCCTAGTTCGTGATTTTTTTTAGCGCCTCAGCAGCAAGGACGCCGACTGAAACCGTTTTAAATGTCAGGTCGTCATATATCCGAATGGTGGCGTCATCATCAATCATGGTTTTGAGATAGGGTGTGGCCGCCCTGCTTTTAATGGCCCCGGAAGATAAAACAGACAGACCCCTGTGAATGGGATCCCTTGATTTAAAAAATGGAAACAGAAAGGGTCCTGCGGCCATCACGTGTCCGGGTCGTGCTGCAGCCAGCCGAGCCAGACCCCAGAGGACGCCTCTTTGAAGGATTTCATGCTCCAGAAAGTTCCCATGGGGCATGATATAGGACCGCAGCAGCTTTGAAAATTCGTCGGCCATCTGTCGATGGCGGGCCGTAATTTCACCCATGGCTTCGGGTGACCCCCATCCGATACCGCCGGATTCGTCATTCAGATTCCATATAAGCCGTCTCATCACATTTCGGGCGGATTCCAGATCGATGTCCACCATAGTTGAGACCACGACACCCATTGCGGAAACAGCGTGCCATCGAACGATTTCATCCTGGTGATAAAAAAAGGAAAACAACGGGTTGACTGCTTGTCGACCGGGCAGGTTGCTGAACATGCCGAGATTTTTTCTGAAGTCACCGGTGCTGAGCAGATCTAAAATTTCTTTTTTCAGCGTTCTGATGCCCATAATCAAAATGAAATGATATCGAACCCTTCCGCCATATAGCGGGCCATGCTGGGGTGACCGTTCATTTCATCCAAAAGCGCTAAACCCTGCTCGATCGAAGCGTCCAGGGTTCCCATTTTTTGGGAACAGGCTTTACAGACACCGTCGATCACATCGGCTTTTTTTGCTTTTTCCCAGAGCACATGCAAAGGATTTTCGGTTTTTGCCAGTCCGGGAATCAGTTTTGTCGCCGAACCTTCGATAACGATTCTGCCTTCCTGCCCCTTTGCATTCATATCCAGCGCATTTAAGAGAACGTGAATAAAACACATGGGGTCGCCGTTAAAAACAAAGAGGGCGATTTTTTTCATAATACATTCTCCTCAGAAAACCACCAATGTCGGAACGTTGTTCCGGCAAACGCTCTACACCGCTTCCCAGGTGATACAATCTTCAGGGCAATATTTCACGGCTTCTTCAACTTCCGGCTCAGGATATGCTTCAAGCTCGGCAACCTCAATATACCCCATGTCATTCATCAGAAAGACAGAAGGGCACACCGCGATGCACCCCTCACAGAGACTGCACTTTCCAATATCAACCACTGGTTTTTTCATGAAAAATTCTGACTGACGGCTTTTCCGATTTTCTTTCCGTATTCATAGCAGGCGCTCAGGTTTTCTTGATCGGGTTTGTACTGAATCCGTAAGCCGGGTTCGATGATATCGAATTTCATGGCTTCCAGTTCCTTCTCTATCAGCTGAACGGCTTCGCCGCTCCAGCCATAGGATCCGAATGCCGCGCCGATTTTATTTACCGGTTTCAATCCTTTCATGTAGGTGAGGATATCGGCGACGGTCGGAAACATCTGGTTGTTAAGGGTCGGAGAGCCGAAAACGACCGCCTTTGCATCCAGCACTTCCGTCATGATATCGCTGCGGTGTGAACTCCTGATATGAATGGGTTTTACCGCAACGCCCTGATGCGAGATTCCTTTTGCGATGGCCTCTGCCATGGATTTGGTGCTGTTCCACATGGTATCATAAACAACGACAGCTTTCTTGGCCGGTTCCTGTTTGCTCCATTTGACATACGCATTGATGATCTTTCCGGTGTCCTTTCTCCAGAGAATGCCGTGATCCGGACAGATCATGTCGATTTCGAGACCCAGTTTCACCACCTGATCGATCAATTTAAGAATCCGTGGCGCATAAAGAAGCAAGATATTGGCAAAATATTTTTTTGCCTGATACATGACTTCTTCGCCCACCAGATCATCGAATTTTTCGAAACTTGCATAATGTTGGCCGAAACCGTCGCTTGCGAACAGGATTTTATCCTCTTTCAGGTAGGAAAACATACTATCGGGCCAGTGAACCATCTTTGTTTCGAGGAATGTGAGCGTCCTGTTCCCCAGACTGAGTTCGTCACCGGTTTTAACAGGGTGATAGTTCCATGCCTGGGGAAAGTGTTTTGCGAGATTTTTAGCGCCCATTGTGGAACAGTAAAGGGGTTTGTCTTCACCGACTTTATGCATAACCCGCGGCAGACTTCCGGAATGGTCCATTTCGGTGTGATTACTGATGATATAATCAATTTTTTTGGGATCAATAATCTGCGAAATGTTATCCAGGAGTTCATCGCCGAAATGGCTTTTGACCGTGTCGATCAAAGCGATCTTTTCATCAAGAATGAGAAAGGCATTATACGTCGTGCCCGCATAGGTGGAATACCCATGAAAATCACGGATATTCCAGTCGATTACACCGACATCAAAAATGCCCTTTGCAATTTCAACAGGCTGCATGTCACTACCTCATTTATTCTTCTTTTTCAAAATCGTCTTTGGCTGCTCCGCATACAGGACATTCCCAGTCGTCCGGCAGATCGGCAAAACTTGTACCGGGTTTAACGCCGTTGTCGGGATCGCCTTGGGCGGGGTCATAAACGTAACCGCAGAGTGTGCATACATATTTGTCCATTTTTTCCTCCTTATTAGTAAGTATGATATAGGCATTATAAACCAGATCCAAAAAAAATTCAAGCTGCCCAAGCGTTGCGTTAATTTACCTGAATGTTCCATGAAAGATTCAGGCCTTAACCTTCCGCAATGGCGGATCCCGGACCGGCCAGGGGTTTGAACATTTTTTTCCCGGCACCGCAAATTGGACATTTCCAGTCATCCGGCAGATCCGCAAACGACGTTCCCTTGGGGATCTTGCCTTTTCTGTCGCCTTTGTCCGGGTTATAAATATAGCCGCAATTGACTGTCTGACACTGATACATTTCTTCCGGGTTTGCCATCGTTACCTCCAAACATATTTAATAATTAGGAAACACAAAATCTATCTATTTATTTTTCGTGATAAAAAGGTCCTTCACCTTCCAACAATGCTTCAACGTTTTTTTTGATTCGATCCCGCAACCGTCTCAGGGTGTCCATGGTGATTGCCGATGGATCAGGCAAATCCCACGCAATGCTATTGGATTTGGGAAAAGGGGGATATGCCGGGTCGTTGTCCATGGTGATCACCAGGTCCGGGGAGTGTTCCGTCATGGCCTGCGTCAAAGATTTGGGTGAATGAAATGCCACGTCCAGGCCTTTCTCCGCCATGACTTGCACCATGTTATGATCAATCTGTTCAAGCGGTTTCGTCCCTCCGGTCATGACGTCCAGGCGGTCTCCTCCGATATATTGCGCGAATGCACCGGCCATCGGGCTTCTGCAGGCGTTTCCTTTTCCTGCAAAAATTACTTTTTTCCTGTGCCGCGCGGGTGACAACATCGTTTCAACGGCCTGCACAATATCATTTTTTATGTCCGCATTTTGCATGATATCTTTTCGCGTTTCAATATTCCTGTACATCAGGCTGCCGCAAAATTCAGCATCCACGGCATCAAAAAAATATTTGGCAACCAGTTTCACTCCATCAAAAAGCTGCTTGCCCCGACTTCCGCCAAGGGAGAGCAAAAAGCCTTTTCGTGTTTTCTTCAACGGGTCGGAAAGTTTAAAGCGGTATTTTCTGGACCAAAATGCCTGTGTCCGGTCGATCAACGCCTTTATCTGGGATGTAACACTGTAAAAAAATACAGGTGATGCCACGACGATAATTTCAGCCTCGCGCAGGATCGGATAAATTTCATTTGCCATATCGTCATCATGCGTAACGCAGAAGCCCTTTTTTTCGCAGTATCCGCAACCCTTACAGGGGTGTATGTTTTTTTGGGCCACATCAATCGTATGGGTTCGGACGCCCTGCACAGCCATTTCGGCCATAAACTGTTTCAATAAACAGACCGTGCTCCCCTGATAATTTGGACTGCCCTGGAGTCCCAATGCAAGCATGATACTACCTTATTCCCCGAAAAAATCGGCACATCTCTTCCCCAAAAATCGCTCAACTTGGGTTAAAATTACGTGACAGTTATTTTCTATGACACTTGGAACAGCTTGTCGGGGCATTCTTATTGCCGGCCTTATTTTCTGCTTTGTGGCAATTAATGCACAATTTATTCATGACTTCTTTCTTTTGAAGCTGCCCGATATCCTTAAGTTGGCTGATTGCACCCGGTTCCTGGGGGAACATGGCATGGCAGGTATTGCAGTCTTTGAGTCTGTTTTGATGGGCATGGTGGGGAAAAGAAATATTCCCACGCGAGCCGGCGTCTATGCTTATCTGTTCAGCGCCTTTGTTTTCGACCGCCATGGCGATGGATGCAATCAAGACAGCTCCGGCAAGAAGTATAACAAACAATCGAATCTTCATGATGCGGTTCCTTTTTTCTAATACGCTTCTTCGTATAAAAGGTCGTCTTTGGTCACCCTGTCTTTGAACAGCAAATAGGTCCAGGTCTGGTAAACGATGACGATGGGAATAAACAGAATCACGACCACCAGCATAATTTTAAGTGTTAACGGGCTTGAGGATGCGTTAAATGCCGTGAGGTTGTATTCGGGATTGATGCTGGAAGGGAACAAATTGGGAAACAAACCAATGACACCGAAAAAAATGCAAAACACGATGGTGACCGCTGAAGAAATCCATGCTTTCACATAATCATGCTTTGCGAGAAAAAATTTAATCCCCACGAGGGCAAGCACATCAATAACCAATACGAGAAACAGGACCGGATAGGCCATATAGTTGGCATAAAGCGGGGTTGAAACCGCTGTCGCTATGAGAAAAATAACTGCGATGATAAGGAGCGCCATCCAGATCCTATTGGCTGCCGCCACTGCCCGTTCTTTCAGCACACCTCCAGTTTTCATGGTGAGCCAGAGCGAACCGTGCACCAGAAAAAGGGACAGGAAGAGCAGTCCGCCCAACAGGCCGTAAGGATTTAAGAGTGTCAGCAGATTGCCCTGGTAGATGCCGTTTTGGTCGATGGGTATGCCTCTGAAGATATTTGCAAAGGCCACACCGAACAAAAGCGCCGGTGCAAAACTGCCGATAAAGATACAGACATCCCATATTTTCTTCCACAGCGGATGATCCACCTTCCCCCTGAACTCAAAGGATACGCCCCTTAAAATAAGGCTGAAAAGAATGAGCATCAACGCTGAATACAGCGATGAAAACATCACGGAATAGACCAGAGGAAATGCAGCAAAGGTAACACCGCCGGCTGTAATGAGCCAGACTTCGTTGCCATCCCACAGTGGGCCCAATGAATTGATCATGATTCGCTTTTCTTCATCGGTTTTGCCTAAAAAAGGATAAAGCGTCCCCACGCCAAAATCGAATCCGTCCGTCATGAAAAATATGGCCCACAATAGGGCCCAGATGAAAAACCATACCGATTCTAATAACATGTTGTCCCCCGTAAGTTTATGATAATGCTATGGCTTTGCCGGTTCCGGTCCTTTCCGGGCATTTGTAAACAGCAGATAGGCACCCACAAGACCCAGCAGGCCATACACCAGGATAAAGGCGATTAAAGAAGTCATAACCTGTGAAACCGCTATGGGAGAAGCAGCCTCGGATGTCTTTAAAAGGCCGTAAACAATCCACGGCTGTCGCCCGACCTCTGCAAGGATCCATCCCATTTCAATGGCAAGATAGGGCAAGGGGATCGCATAAAGCATGATTTTTAAAAACCATCGATTTTCCGAAAGACGATTTCTTAATGCCCAGCCGATGACGGTGAGGAGTATAAAAAGGGTTCCTAACCCCACCATGATTCTGAAGGAAAACAGGGTAGGAAGAACGGGCGGTATTTCATCTCTGGGAAAATCCCTTAGCCCTGTTACCTCGGCGTTAATGTCATGGTATCCCAGAAAACTCAAGATATAGGGTATCCTGCCGATTTCAATGATATTTTTTTCTTTTTTTTCATCCGGTATGGCCAGGAGGACGATGGGGGCCTGTCGCTGCGTCTCCCAGTGTGCCTCCATTGCGGCGAGCTTAGCAGGTTGTGTTTCAGCGACATGCACACCGTGCATATCCCCGCTGATGGCCACGACAATGGAAAAAATGAGGCCGAAAACAAGGGCGATACGAAAAGATCTGGTAAAAAAATCGATGTGCTGTTTTTTGAGCAGATGGTAGGCGCTGATTCCCATCACAAAAAAAGCACCCAAAACAAGGGCTGCCGGCACTGTATGAACAAATTCGATCCAGCCGAACTTGTTCAGGACAACCGCGCCGAAATCCATCAGTTCCGCCCGCCCGTTTTTGAGGGTGAAACCGACGGGTTGCTGCATCCAGCCATTGGCAAGGAGAATCCATAACGCAGATAGGTTGCCTGCTATTGCAACCAGCCACATAACCGTTGCATGGGCCTTTCTTGAGAGCTTTTTCCATCCGAACATCCAGATGCCGATGAAAGTCGATTCCAGAAAGAACGCAACCGATGCTTCGATGGCGAGAAGTGATCCGAATACATCGCCGACATATGCGGAATATCTTGACCAGTTGGTCCCGAACTGAAACTCAAGCGTGATTCCTGTGACAATACCCAGAGCAAAATTGATTAAAAAAAGCTTAGCCCAAAATTTGGTCATTCTCAGATAGATTTCATCGCCGGTTCTGACGTATTTCGTTTCCATAACAGCCACCAGGACAGACAAACCCAGCGTTAAGGGAACAAACAAAAAATGAAAAAGCGTGGCGGCTGCAAACTGAAGTCTCGACAGAAATACAACATCCATGATAACTCCTTCTGACAACTTAAAAATTTCGAACCTTAGAAATTAAGCGCTGCCTTCCAATGTGCATTGGGTAAAATCAATGGATTTGCCGCAACCGTCACACACATGCGCTTTTTGAAATTCATCGGAAAAGATTTCTTTTTCCTGCCCACATTCAGGGCATTTACATGTAAAGGATTTCAGGCTCTTGAACTGTTCATATCCGGGGCAATGTTGTGGTGTCGTCATGATGACCTCCTTATTGATTGTAGGCTTAAAATCTTATTCGTAATGTGTGTGTATTTCTACGGCAAAATTATTTCAACCACAAAAAAACAAAGAATAAAAGAAAAAACCTTTGTGCCTTTGTGGTTTAGGTTGTCTGTGGTTAGAGCAAAGCGGCAATCTGTTTCCCATAGTCCTGAGCCATTTGGATGCCGCCGCCG
Organism: uncultured Desulfobacterales bacterium; assembly: GCA_964435695.1. Classification (GTDB taxonomy): domain Bacteria; phylum Desulfobacterota; class Desulfobacteria; order Desulfobacterales; family B30-G6; genus CAYTAQ01. Next base: position 14,034 of record CAYTAQ010000012.1, read on the forward strand.
AGGGAACTCGATTTCAACCGCAGGGGGCCGGTGACCATTTTCATTTGAAAAATATTTTCCATGGTCCCGAATATGCGGTCAGGTGCTTCTCCGCTCCATCCAAATGCGCCGAAAGCGCCTGCGGCTTTTCCTTGCAGGTTTGCTTTTTCTCCTAAAAACAGCAGGGTTTTCATGCCTTGCATCATATCGCCATGATAGGTGGCTGAGCCAAAGGCATATCCATTAAATCCCTGTAAATCAGTCTCGCTTTTGATTTCCTTTGAATTTTTGACAATCGCCTCATTGCCTGTAAAACGCACACCTTCCGCAATAAGGTTTGCAATCTTTTCGGTTTCACCCGATCGGGTGGTGTAAACGACAAGTACCTTTCCCATTGGTTTTCTCCGCTTAGGGTTTGCGCAGAAATAAATTCGCAAATTTTCAGAGTTCAGGCGCCCGCTCAGCAAGGCGCGAAAATGCAGAAACATCAGGCATATTTCGAATTTTCGCAACGCCGCTGAGCAGGATGGATGGACGCTGAAAATGTGAATTTATTTTTGAGCGAGCCCGTAGATGTTAGATACGTTTATCGGTTCCGTCATATTGACAATCCGGTGTATAACACGTGTTATCCAGAAATTCGCATTTTTCCTTGCAAGACGGGCATTCTTTCGGGGGCGCGTCTTTTTCGAGCGTATATCCGCAATTGGAACATTTCCAGCTGGCCATGGACAATCACCTCCTTGTTGGATGTTAACGACGACCGATTCAAGTCGGTCATCAAAGGACTCGTGGAATCAAGGATTCCAGGATTCTTTCCAAGTGAGGGGACATAATTTGCCCTGCGGGCGTAATTTGCGCTACGCGCGATATTTGCCCTGCGGACGTAATTTATTGCAATTACCCTTTGGAGCGTATATGCCCTGTCGGGCGTCAAACATCGTTTACCTACAACGAATAACACAAAGTAAATTACTATTAATTACGCGCAGCAAATTACTATTATTTTCCCTTCACCCCTTGACCCCTGGGACCCTGAACCCCTTCCAACAGTATGAGATCATGCTTTCCAGAGTCCATGCAGATTACAAAATTCTCTTGCAGTGACCGTATCGGCTTCGATGTTAAATACCGCTTCAGGAGCATCGCCGGGTTTTAGAAACTGCATGTAGGATTTACCGTCGGCGATCACTTCAATCCATTCTATCGAATGTTTTGCTTCCATGGGATGTGGCACTGCCCCCACTTTGACCTTAACGCCGCCGTCAATTTTTTCGATCACCGGCACATGCTTTTCTTTGGCCGCATCGACGGTATTTTCCTTCAGGCATGTCATGGCCTGGCCACAGCAAACCAGTTCTCCGGCTCCGCCATGCAGAACCTCTACAATGTTTCCGCAAAGTTCACACTTGTAAACTTCCAATCTTTCAGCCATTTTTTTACCTCCTCTTTTCCTTATGATTTATACCATATTACCAATTTTCACCCAAAAGTTCAAAATGGGCTTTGGGGTGTGCGCAGGCGGGACATAATTCAGGTGCCGCTTCCCCTTCATGCAAATAACCGCAATTTCTACAGCGCCAGGTGACTTTTTGGTCTCGTTTGAAAACACGACCCTTTTCAATATTGCGTGCAAGGTTGTTATACCTTTTTTCATGTTGTTTTTCAGCTACGGATATTGCGTCAAGAATCATGGCAACAGCTTCAAATCCTTCATCCCTTGCGGTTTTAGCAAATTCCGGATACATGGTCGTATGTTCATAATTTTCTCCGGCTGCTGCAGCCTTAAGATTTTCCAGCGTCGTGCCGATGACGCCTGCGGGAAAAGCAGCTGAGATTTCAACTTCACCGCCTTCCAAAAACTTAAAAAATCTTTTAGCATGTTCTTTTTCCTGGTCGGCGGTTTCTGCAAAAATGTCCGCTATCTGAACAAACCCTTCCTTTTTAGCCTGACCGGCAAAGTAGGTGTAGCGGTTTCTTGCCTGAGATTCTCCGGCAAAAGCGGTTAATAGATTTTTTTCGGTTTGGGTGCCAACTATATTACTCAATTTTTCCTCCTTTATGGTTTTGTTGGGTTCATCTTCTTGATTAAAAACAATGCAACGCGGTCTTTATACCGCTATCTTTTTTTCATATGATTATGCTGCTCTGTTTCCGCCAGTTTTTTAATTTTGTAAGCCGCATCGCGAACCACCCCATAGAGGATACCGCATCCGGTATCTTCTCTTTCCGCATCCCCTGAATTGGCCAGTTGAATCATTTCGTCGGTGAGTTGAATTGTCTTTTCGATATTTTTGTCACAGGGTTTCACAAAAACCTATTCTCCGTCTAATCGTTCTGGAAGCGGGCGCCTCAAATTGCCGAGGCGGGATTTCATCAAACAATAGTATCAAAATACGTGCCAGAGATTAGTATTTTTGCAAAATTACAGCAACGCCCTGATTTAACGTGTGTTTTAATTGAATGAAATCATCTGCCCGAATCGGACATTGCTTTTCTGTATCACGTAATTATATGATACAAAGATGTCTCACAAGACAAGCTAAAGAAACAGATCGGTGCTGATATAACGTTCACCTGTGCTGGGGAGCATGACGACGATGGTTTTTCCTTTTGTTTCTCTGCGCTCCGCAAGTTGCAGAGCTGCAGCCATGGCGGCACCGGATGATATGCCGCATAAAATTCCCTCGGTTTTTGCCAGTCTTCTGGCCGTATCAAATGCAGCTTCGTTGCTTACGGTGATAATTTCATCGATGACGGAAGTATCCAGCACATCCGGAATAAAACCGGCCCCGATGCCCTGAATTTTATGAGGTCCCGGCTTTCCGCCGGATAATACCGGCGAGTCGCTGGGCTCAACGGCAATGGCTTTCACGGAGGGCTTTTTTTCCTTCAGAAACTGAGAAACGCCGGTGATGGTTCCGCCGGTTCCTACGCCGGAGACGAATATGTCGATGCGTCCGCCCGTATCGTTCCATATTTCTTTTGCCGTGGTCTCTCTGTGAATGCGGGGATTGGCCGGATTTTTAAACTGATCCGGCATAAATGCGTTCTTTTGACCGGCCAATATTTCCTGAGCTTTCGCAATGGCACCCTTCATGCCTTGGGTTCCGGGCGTCAACACCAGTTCGGCACCCAGGTGCGTCAGCAATTTTCGTCGTTCCATGCTCATGCTTTCCGGCATCGTAAGGCAGAGGCGGTATCCTTTTGTTGCACAGATAAAGGCAAGGGCAATGCCGGTATTGCCGCTGGTGGGTTCCACGATGAGTGTTTCATGGCCGATAAGCCCTTCCTGCTCTGCACTGTCGATCATGGCGGCGGCGATGCGATCTTTTACACTGCCGAGGGGATTAAAAAATTCCAGTTTGGCAAGCATATCGCAGTCAAACGCCTGGGTCATTTTCTTTATCCGGACAATCGGTGTGGAGCCGATGGTGTTTTGAATTCTTGGAAAGATATTCATAGTGACTCCTTTTTTGAATCCATGTAAATCAGTTCAGGGTCTTTCATGATCACTTTCGTATCCGGGGGAACGGATGCCGTCAACCAGACATTTCCGCCGATGACCGATCTTGCACCGATGACGGTATCGCCGCCGAGTATGGTGGCGCCTGAGTAAATGATGACATCCTTTTCAATGGTCGGGTGACGCTTTTTGCCCCTGAATCTTTCACCCGCGCCCTTGGGCAGCGAGAGTGCACCCAGCGTGACACCCTGGTAGATCCTCACATTGTCGCCGATTACAGTGGTTTCACCGATAACGACACCCGTACCATGATCGATCACGAAACCCTTACCGATATCGGCACCCGGATGAATATCGATGCCGGTGATACTGTGGGCGTGCTCGGTCATGATCCGCGGAAGGAGCGGAACATCGAAGGAATAAAGCTTGTTGGCAATCCGGTAAACCATCAATGCCAGTATTCCCGGATAGCTGAAAATAATTTCATCGTAGCTTTTAGCGGCCGGATCTCCCTCAAAAGCGGCGTTAACATCCGTGGCAAGAATTTTTCGTAACCAGGGTATGGTCTGGAGGAATTGAAGCGCAATTTCATGACCCTGTTCAAAGCATTCGCTGCATTCCTGGTCATATCGAAAGCAATCGTGGCGGATGCTATGGCAAATCTGCTCTGAAAGAAGATCAAATAGAATGGAAACCGCCTGCCCGGTATTGTAACTCAGGTTTACGGGATCAAGTTTTTCCCTGGTAAAGTATCCGGGGAAAAGAATATCTTTCATGCGCTGGATGATATCGATCACCGATGACATTGAAGGAATCGGTTCGTAATCGATGTGATTGAAACATTCCGTTTCGCTGCAGTTTTCTATTATTGTTTCAACGATCGGCGGCAACTTCTTCCGGTATTGGGATAACGACATGACGTCAATTTTACAGGCGGCCGTGTGTTCATGGTGATTTTTGATTGTCATGGGTATACTCTCTTCTTATAGGGGGCATTCCGCTCCGGTCAACATGGAAGAGGATGCGGGTTTGCCCTGATTCCAGAACGGCGATAACTGCCTCAGCCGTTCGATAATCGGCGGCATCTTTTCAATGATATAGTCCATTTCTTCCTCTGTATTGTAATGGCTCAGGCTGAATCGAATCGAACCATGGGCGGCTGTAAAGGGCACACCCATTGCACGAAGCACATGAGAGGGTTCCAGGGACCCCGATGTACAGGCTGAACCTGAAGATGCACAGATGCCCAGATCATTCATCATCAGAAGAATCGATTCTCCTTCAATATATTCGAAGCTGATGTTGGTGGTATTGGGAAGCCGGGATTCCGGATTTCCATTCACCATGGATTTGGGAACATTGGCCAGCAGTCCCTGCTCGAGCTTATCCCGCAATTTCGCGATCTCAACTGCGGATGTTTTTATATGATTCACAGCCAGCTCGGCGGCTTTTCCAAGGCCGATGATAGACGCAACGTTTTCCGTGCCGCCCCTGCGTCCTTTTTCCTGATGACCGCCGATCAGAAAAGGTGAGAATTTCGTGCCTTTTTTGACAAAGAGAGCGCCGACGCCTTTGGGACCATGAATTTTGTGGCCTGATAGAGAAAGCATGTTGATGGGATTTCGGCGGACATCGACCGGTGTCTTGCCGACTGCCTGTACGGCATCCGTATGAAAAACGATGCCTCTCTCAGTCACGGCGCGGGCGATTTCCTCTATGGGGAAAATGACACCGGTCTCATTGTTGGCCCACATGATGCTGACCAGGACGGTTTCATCTGAAAGTTGCTGGTACAGATAATTCAGATCGAGGTTTCCTTGCCGGTCCACCGGAACAAATGTAACCCGGTAGCCCTTTTTTGACAGATGCTCATACAGGTTTTTCACCGCAGGGTGCTCGACTCTGGATGTGATAATATGTTTTTTGTTTGGAAATGACGAGATCGTGGCCCATATGGCAGTGGAATCACTTTCAGTTCCACAGCTGGTAAAGACGATTTCTTCCGGAGAAGCATGGATGAGCGCTGCTATTTTTTCACGTGCTTCGCCGATTTTGTGTGACACATTTCCGCCGAAATCGTGCATGCTGGACGGATTCCCGTAAAACTCGCTGAAAAATGGGAGCATGGCATCCACGACGCGCGGATCCACCCGGGTCGTTGCGTTGTTGTCTACATAAATGGTTTTCATTGCTGCACCTCTTCCACGATGAGATCAGGGGAAACAAGTTCCCTTATTTTCTTTTCCACATAATGCTTCAAGGTTCCCTGAGAAGCAGCGCAGGTCGAACAGGTGCCGCGCAACTTCACAAATACGGTATTGTTGTCAAAGTCCACCAGTTCGATATCTCCTCCATCCTGGCGTAAGGCAGGCTTGACTTCGCGTTCCAATGTCTCCTCAACCAGCCTGATTTTTTGAATGTTGCTCAGGTTGACGTGTTTTGGCTTTTCAGCGATGGGCGTCCCCCTGACGGCAGAGATGATTTCTTCAATTTGATCATGACAGTTCCCGCAACCGCCGCCGGCTTTCACGTAATCCGTGACATCTTCGACGGTTTTAAGGTTATTTTCTTTTACGGCCCGCTCTATCTCAAGATCGGTTACGCCGAAACATTCACAGACGATTTTACCTTCTTTTGCTTTTACCGTTTTACCGTTGTAATAAGCAATGGCTTTTTCCAGAGCATCCCTGCCCATGACCGAGCAGTGCATCTTTTCTTTTGGCAAACCGCCGAGGTACTGGGCGATATCTTCATTGGTAATTTCCGCCGCTTTTTCGAGCGTGAGACCTTTGATCATCTCCGTAAGCGCGGAAGATGACGCAATGGCGCTGGCGCAACCGAATGTTTGGAATTTGGCATCACTGATTTTGTTGTCTTCACCCAGCTTGAAGGTAAGTTTTAAGGCATCTCCACATGAGAGCGAGCCGACTTCACCGATGCCGTCCGGGTTTTCAACAACGCCCACGTTTCGCGGGTTGATAAAATGATCTTTAACTTTGTCTGTATAGTCCCACATAGTCCCCTCCTGATAGATAGGTATTATGTTTAGTTCAAATTAAAATCATAGTAAGCATTAATGGATGGACCGCAAGTGAATTTAATATCACATCGTGGTATAAGCTGCCATTTTTTTTCGTTCAGGCAGTATCGGTCGAAAATGGCGGGGATTTTTGCTAACCCTTTCTGCGCAAGAGCGTGGTGCAGGTCGAGCCAAAAATCGCTTCATTCGGATTCAAGGTTGCCGGATGTCTGTCTCAATTATGCCATGATACATAGATGTATCATGGCATAATTACGAGACACATCAGCCGGATATTACCGCCCTTACCCTTTTTTTATGGCCATCAGTTCTTTGCTCAAGGTTTTGATGTGTGACATTTCTTCCTTGATGACGGCATCGATACGACCTTTGCCGAGGGATTCGGGAACAAGCTCTTTCATCCCCAGATAGAATACAATCGAGTCTTTTTCAGCAGTTATGGCTTCTTTCAAGATGTCTTCCATGGTATTGGAATCAATCTGCTTTTCAAAGAAAACCCTTGTGTCGGCCAGTGCCTTCAAGTAACTTGCGGCTTCATCCTGGGGATCGAAAACCGTAACCTCTTTTTCCCTGGCGCATAAAGCAGATCTCATGTTTGAAAACGTTTTTTCGTGGTTATCTTCCATTGATGCAAGATTCAGCAACAGTTCTTTTGCCGAAGCATCAGTCACCTTTTCAGCAGATTCTCTATAAAATCGTGCGCCGTTTTTTTCAATCTGCTCGGCCATTTGCAGAATATCGTCCGCATTGAAATCAAAACTCATAGGAGAACCTTCCTTTTTTTTTATCGGGGAGTTATCAATTTACGATCCTTGGTGATTAAAACCGCTGTCCGTGCGGAAGTCAACCCGGAACATCCGGGGACCAACGGGCGGATTAATCTTTCAGCCTGCACTCTTTATCCCACTCAGGGCAAGCATTTTCCATCGCTTCTTCATATTTTAGCATGCACTCACCGCATTCGAGTTGGACATTCGGCATGTCGCCGTATTTTTCCTTTATTTCTTCCGCACTGAGCACCTGGGCAAAACTGCAGCCACATTGAGGACAGGCAGCTTTAATGTGATACTTTTTGTTTTTTGGGGCCATGGTGTACCTCCTGCATTGTATGAATTATAATCTATTGCTGTCAAGATACAGCAACAATTATACCAGAGTAAAGATATTTTTAAATAAAAATAAAATTGGGCTTTTCTATTTTGGCATGTTTATTGTATTGTTTAGGACAGAGTAATCGTTCGTCAAATATTATGAACCCGGTCTTTTGGGATCGATATGAGATAAAGGAGGAGAACATATGGCTCAAATAACGCTAAAAGGAAACCCGGTTCACACCTCGGGGAACCTGCCTTCCATCGGGTATGCGGCCCCGGATTTCTCTCTTACACGGCAGGATTTTTCCGATTTGAAGTTGCGGGACGTGGTAGGCAAGCGGGTGGTATTGAATATATTTCTCAGCGTGGATACGTCAACATGTTCCGCATCGGTGAGACGGTTTAATGCTGAAATCAGCAAGTTCGATAACGCTGTGGCACTTTGCATCTCGCGGGATCTTCCTTTTGCACATGCCCGCTTCTGCGAAGCGGAAGGCCTTAAAAACGTTATTACCCTGTCGGAGATGCGGCACCGGGATTTTGGCGAAAAATACGGTGTTGTCATCACAGACGGTCCCATGGCCGGACTGCTGGCAAGAGCGGTGCTTGTGCTGGATGAATCCGGCAAGGTCATTTATTCACAACTGGTGGATGAAATCAGCCAAGAGCCGGCGTATGAAAAAGCACTTGAAGCGTTGCGGAATGCTTCCGTCATCGATAGCTGTACTACCAGTTTTACGGCTGAACACGCCCGGGGCGACAGCGAAGATGATGCCTGTGATGACGGCAGGGCTGGCTGACATACCGGCATTATTTCTTTGAAATAAATGAAAATCGTCTACCCAGGTGAAGGTAAAGTCTTTGAGAACGAATGAATGATGGGGGAAATCGGCCCATGCGCTATAGAGAAGAACAGGATTCCATGGGCGTTGTAACCGTTCCGGAAGATGCGTATTATGGAGCGCAGACCGAACGGGCCAGATCCAATTTTATTGAGAGCGGCTTAAAATTGCCCATGGAATTTATACAGTCACTGGCTATGGTGAAACGATTTGCGGCCGAAGCGAATCAATCTCTGGGGTTGCTGGATTCGAAACGCGCGGAAGCCATCATTGAATCGGCCCGGGAAGTGATGGGCGGGAAATTTTCAAAAGAATTTGTGGTGGATCTTTTTCAGACCGGATCCGGTACTTCCACCAACATGAACATGAATGAAGTGATTGCCGGCAGGGCCAATGAGCTGTTGACCGGTCATCGAGGAGGGAAGACCCCTGTTCATCCGAACGATCATGTCAATTTAGGTCAGTCGAGCAACGACGTCATTCCTACGGCAATGCATATTGCAGCATTGACGGAGTTGGACCGAAAGCTCATCCCCGGAATGAAGGCTCTCTTTGAAGCGTTAAATGAAAAGGCGAAAGCTTTTAAGGACATCAGAAAAATAGGGCGAACCCATCTGCAGGATGCTGTCCCTATCCGGCTAGGGGATGAATTCGGCGGGTATGCGCGGCAAGTGGAACTCGCCGCGAAACGCATCGAATCGGCATCGAAAAGTCTCAAAGAGCTTGCTTTGGGCGGAACAGCTGTGGGAAACGGCTTAAATGCCCACCCGGGGTTTGCCGGCCGGGTTATTTCTAAAATAGCCGGGTATTTGGGCATCGATTTTCAGGAGGCTGAAAATCATTTTGAAGCCCAGAGTGCGAAAGATGCCTTGGTTGAGGTCAGCGGGGCGTTGAGAACTGCGTCTGTTGGACTGATAAAAATTGCCAACGATATCCGGTGGCTGTCATCCGGTCCCCGATGCGGGTTCGGTGAGATCAACCTCGCGTCACTCCAACCCGGATCATCGATTATGCCGGGGAAAGTGAATCCTGTCATCCCCGAGGCACTGCTTCAGATCGCCGCACAGGTGATCGGAAACGATACGGCTGTCATGCTGGCCGGTCAGGGAGGCAGTTTTGAACTGAACACCATGATGCCGCTCATTGCGTACAACCTGATGCAGTCGATCCATCTGATGGATTTGGGGGTTCGCTCGTTCGCGGAAAAATGCATCAAGGGAATCTCGGCCAACCAAGAGACATGTGAATCCTATGTGGATAAAAGTCTTGCCATGGCAACCTATCTGGTGCCCGCACTGGGGTATGACCGGGCCGCAGCCGTGTCGAAAAAAGCGCATGAAAGCGGCAGGCGAATCCGGGAGGTTGTTGTGGAGGAAGGGATCATGACCGGGGAAGCATTTGATAAGTTGCTGGAGTAAGGTGTTGCGAGTTGCGGGTCAATGTCATTAACTTAAGGTGATGTGTTGTCCCATGTAAAGTAGCGCAGGTCTTTAGACCTGCCAAAACAGTGTGCGGGCAGAGCTGAAGCTCTGCGCTACATTATAAAGTTAACGGCATTAAGTTGCGGGTTACGGGTTATTCATTGAATCTAATTAGTAATTGGTCATTGACAATTAAAACAGACAAGCAGGCTGTTCGTTAACTTGTTTTATTAATTATCAATTATCAATAGTCAATGAATAATTGCCAACGGAAACCCTCAAAATTCTGAGATACACCTTCTGGTGAGCAGGACAAGGAACCATGACGACAGAAAATCTTATTATTCAATGCAAAAATTGCGGAACAAAAAACAGGGTACCCCGCAGCAGGATTCATGATCGGCCGGTTTGCGGGAAATGCCGGATGCCGTTGCCGGCCATGAGGTCCACCAGCAGCCCGGTGATTGTTACCGATCAGACATTTCAAAGCGAAGTTCTCAATTTTTCGGGCACCGTGCTGCTGGATTGCTGGGCGCCATGGTGCGGCCCCTGTAAAATGGTGGCGCCGATTCTGGATCAGCTCGCCAAATCATATGCCGGCCGGGCCAAAATTGCCAAATTGAACGTTGATCAGAATCCCGGCATTTCATCAAGGTATCAGATTTTGAGTATCCCGACGATGCTCTTTTTCAAGAACGGGCAAATGGTGAAGACCTTGACCGGCGCACATCCGCAGCCTGAAATCGAAAGACAGCTCAGGGCGGTAATGAAGGGACAACGCGCATGAACGTATTGATAACCGGTGGCTCAGGATTTGTCGGCGGCCACCTTTCGAAATATTTTATCGAGAAAGGCGACCGGGTCATCGCCCTTGGCACGTCGACCGGCCATCCCCTGGACGGGAAAGACAACTTCGAATATATCTCGGCAGATACAACAAAAGAGGGGGCGTGGCAAAACAGGGTCAAGCGTGTGGATGCCGTCATCAATCTTGCCGGAAGAAACATCTTTAAATACTGGACCGCATCCTATAAAAACCAGATTTACGAATCCAGAATTCTGACAACGCGCCGCCTGGTGGAAGCCCTGGATGAGAGCAGACCCATGGTATTTTTCAACACATCGGCCATAGGGTATTACGGCGACCGGGGAGATGCGTTGTTGAAAGAGGATACTTCCGCCGGTGATGATTTTCTGGCGAGCGTCTGTGTGGATTGGGAAAATGAAGCACTCAAGGCCAATGAAAAAGGGGCCAGGGTCGTTATCATGCGCTTTGGCGTTATTCTTGGTAAAAACGGCGGCGCCCTGTCAAAAATGTTACCTGCATATCGGTTTTTTATGGGGGGGCCCCTGGCATCCGGAGAGCAATGGTTTTCCTGGTTTCACATTGAAGATCTGATGGCCGCTATTGGATTTATTTATGAAAACAATACCATGGAAGGACCGTTTAATTTTTGTTCCCCGCAGGCCGTCAAAAATAAAGAATTTGCAAAAACACTGGGACATGTCCTTAAACGGCCGGCTTTTATGAAAATACCGGCCTTTGCTATTAAGCTTTTTATGGGAGAAATGGGGGGCGCTCTCCTGAGCAGCCAAAAAGGTGTTCCGGACCGGCTGGAAACATCCGGTTTTCAATTCCAGTATCCGGATTTGGAAAAGGCTTTTTCCAGTATTATCCGTTAGCCCGTGAACCCGTAGCGGGTTATACGGGTACCATCCATTTCCTTGATCCCACGCATGGGAACGAGGAAAAATATCAAACATGGATATACCGGAAATAACAAATGACAAGCACCAAATGACAAATAAATCCCAAATTACAATATCCAAATCTCCGGTAAAATTTCTCGTATTTAAATCTCAAATAAGCTTATAGTCAATTGTTTGGAATTTTAAATTTCGGTCATTGTGATTTGTTTGTTATTTGTTTTTTGGGTTATTGTGATTTAATTATATTTTATCTTTTGCTTGGATGATCGTTCCATAATTTAACAAACTATCAACCATAAAAACGTTATAAATACAATAAGATGAATCCCACACTCCTAACCCGCAACCCGTAACGCGTAACCCGCAACTGGAATCGATGCAACTATGTCCGCATTGCCCATCATTGACAGCGCTGAGGCCTACCACCAGGCCACCAGTTATGATCGGCATCGCATGACCCCTCATTATCTGGATTGGACCGACGTACCGCTGCAGAGCAAAACCTATTCTTTATCCACGGCAGCGCAATTGATTCCTGTGGAAGAATTTCCGGATACGTCGCTATGGCGACTCATGGAAAATCCGGATTCAATCCCTTCAAAAGCAAGCATGGATGTTCGGCTGCTGTCTCAGGTGCTGATGCTGGCGTATGGTTTCACCGCAAAACAAAGGATGGGCGGACAGATATATCGATACCGCAGCGTGCCCTCGGCAGGTGCTTTGTACCCTGCAGAAATATATCCGGCATTTTTTTCAGGAGTGCATGGAAATACAGAAAGCGGGCGTTTCGTTATGTCCTGCTGGATATGGGTCACTTGATTGAAAATCTTTATTTATCGTTATGTGATGATGAATGCCGGCAGATGGGGACAACGGCTGTATCTCGGTGCAACGGCGCTGGGTGCCGGATGTTGCGGGATCGGCGCCTTGTACGATACCGAAGCACGCAATCTTCTTTCTCTGAACGCCGGCAGCTCCCTGCTTTATTTGGTGGCGGTGGGCCCGATAAAAGGTGCACGAATATAGGTCTCAGTGTTCAGGTGTCAGGGGGTATTTTGCTGAAACCTGACACCTGAACACTGAAACCTCAGGCGGGGTCGGCTATTTTAGAGAAAATAAACATCCAAATTCAACCTGAATGGATGATCATTGATTGTTCCAGCGCCTGAAACTTTTTCATAAATTTCCGGTCAATGTAGTCTTTGATCTTAAAAGCAATTTTTCCTTCCATCAGCAGCCATCGCTTTTGCAAAACACCGATGCCGCCGCCCAAATTAAAAATCAGCAGGTAGTCGCCCCCGGGATCGAAAGGCTGCAGGGGAGTTCCTTCCAGCGCCGCCATCAGGTTATGATACAGAACCGGATTTTGACGAACCGCATAAACCCCCACTTTGTCGAGCGGCCGGTTTTGAAAGTAAATGCAGTCGCCGCCGCCGAACATATCCGGGTATTCAATACTCTGAAGGAATTCGTTGACCAGAAGACCGCCATCCGGACCTGTGGGGAGCCCTGAGTTCCGGAAAATAAGATTCGGTTTCACACCCATAGCCAGAAAAATAAAATCCAACGCGTGGGATTGCCCGGATTCCAGGATAACCTTTCCTGCGTCAATAGATTGAACATAACTGTCTGTTTTGATTTCTATCCCCCGTTTAATGAGCGACTGTTGCACTTTGGAACGGACATTTTCAGGAAATCGAGACATGAATCGATTCCCGGCAAAAATCTTGATGGCGGGCATGTTACCTTTTGCATCACGGGTCAATTGCCAAATATTACCGGCAACCTCAGCGGATGAAGGTCCGCCCCCCAGAATGCCGATGGTGATTTTTTTGTCAGCCGTCAGTTCAAGTATTCTGGCCTGTGCCTCCATCAATTTTTCGATGGGCTTCACCGAAAAAATATCTTTTGCATCATCCTGCAGGTTGAGCCGCGGAACATAACTGCCTGCATTAAAAGATATAACATCATAGGAAACCGCGTCGCCGGATTTCAGGGTGACCTTTTTTTCATTCGGTTCAACATGCACGGCTTTTCCCCGTATAAATGTGCCGCCCTGTTTTTCCACGACATGCTTTGTTGCAAACCGGATATCCTCTGGTCGATACGTTTTTCCAAGCATTCCCGGTCCCATACCGGAGTAGAAGTGATAATCGGAAGGACCTATAACTGACACGCGATGGCCTTTTTCGATAAATGCGTGCAGATTCGCTAAGGTTACCATATGCGCATGACCGCCGCCGATCAGTACGAGATGCTTTTCCATTTTCTTTTCCTCATAAATTTATTGTTCATCCATGAGCTTCCCGAGTTGTTCCAGATGCACCCGTTCCTCTTCGGCGATCTTTTTCAGCGCGTCTTTGCTCCGCGGATCTTTGCTTCTTTCCGCAGCCCGGGTGTAGAGATCCAGGGCCTGAGCTTCAATAGACATGGCAAGGGATATAACATCGACGGCAGAATCCAAATCGGGTTTAAAAAGCTGCATATATTCATCGGTGGTCAGTCCGCCTTCAACCGCTTTTACCACAAGGTCATTATCAAACGATTCCCGGCTGACCTGGTTTTTGGTGACGTGGAGGTATTCATCGAATATTCGATTCTGATGCTTGAGTTCTATTTCAGAAAGTTTTTGAAACAGGTTTTTAATGTCATTCTGTTTTACTTTTTCGATCATTGACAGATAAAAATCCCGCAAACCGGTCTCGAGTGAATAAGCGGCGATAAGCGTCTCTTCAATCGATTCCTTTCCGGTAAGTAGTTCGAGCCCCATCTCCTCCGTGCCGAAGGCCACATTGCTGTTCCATGCTTTGATACCACCTGCGACGTTGATGATATTGTCAAATCCTTTGCCCGCCAACATTTGAGCAGCCACCCGGCTCCTTCCGCCGGATGCTCAGTACAGCAATGTCGGTTTTGTCGGATCGATTTCGTCGAGCCGCTTATCAAGTTCGGCAATGGGGATCAACCTGGAACCGGGAATGTGGCTGGTTTCATATTCACCGGGCTGGCGGACGTCAATCAGGTTGAATTCATCTTGAGATTTTTCCGCCATAAATTTTTTTGCCTCAGTTGCAGGAATCGATTTTGCAGGTGTTAAAAATTGCTTCCATCGCATGGCAGCCTCCTTTGATTTTGCAGGTAGAACAACATACATTGCGGTGTTTTGATTAATCAATGAACAGGAAAAATAATGGCATAATATTTGCAAAACAATATTACGATAAAGATATCATTTAAAAAGTCTTGCGGATGAAGTTTTTAGTTCTAAATAGCAATAATCAGTGAAATTTTCAATAGTAAATGCAAAATCAGTCAACGACAGAAAGGAGTGCGCCATGCATTTAGGCGAGTTTAAAGACATTATCAAATTTGCGATGGCAAATGAAGTGGAAGCACAAAAATTTTATGAAAATGCCGCAAAAAAATTAGAGGATCCGCACCTGAAATCCATGTTTATGCAATTTGCAGAAGAGGAAAAAAAACACCGGGAAATTCTTAAGGAGATTTATATCAGCAATTTGATTGGAGACTATTTTGACGAAACCCGGGATTACAAGGTTTCGGACGGTGTAAAAATCCCTGAACTTTCAACGAATATGAAACCGGCTGACGCCTTTGCACTCGCCATGAAAAAGGAAGAGGAGGCCATGGCACAATACACGGAGCTGGCGGGATCATGCCCGGATGACGCTAAAAAGAGAGTATTTCTGGATTTGGCAGCTATGGAACGCGGGCATAAAATGAAAATGGAGAATGCATTCGTTGATATTGGTTATCCGGAGGTCTGGTAGCCATGCCCTTGGCATTTGAGCCCATTGATTTGGGCCGGCAGGCCGAATACCTTGAATTTTTGGATGCATGTCCCGTAAAATCATCTGATTACAGTTTTGTCAATTTATGGAGCTGGGCTGAGACATACGGTCTCCTATGGGCCTGGACCGCGGACCTTGTTTGGATCAAGCAGACATATCCCCAAGCGGTTTTCTGGGCACCCGTCGGGGCCTGGGATCAGATCAACTGGGATGAGACCGATCCTGTCCGTCTGAGGCAGAATGTATCATTTATACGTGTTCCCGAGACACTGGCAATCCTTTGGAAAGAGAAGCTGGGGGACAGGGTGTCGGCAGAAACGTCGAGGTCTCACTGGGATTATCTTTATTCCATCCCTGAGCTGAAAGCGCTTTCGGGGAACCGATTTCATAAGAAAAAAAATCTGATCAATCAATTCAAAAAGAAATATGAATTCCGATATGTCCCCCTGACAGATGCGGTGACTGATCTGGCTGCCGGGATGCAGGAGAGCTGGTGCACCTGGAGGGATTGTGAATCGAATGAAGCGCTCAATGCTGAAAACGCGGCCATTTCAAAAGTTCTGAGTAACTGGCAAAAACTGGAAAGGATTACAGGGGGCGCCATCATGGTCGATACAAAGATAGTGGCCTATACTGTCGCGGAGTATCTTACAGACGATACACTGCTTATTCATTTTGAAAAAGGGAATCCCGAATACAAAGGCGTGTATCAGGCCATTAATCAAATGTTTCTGGAACAGGGCGGAAATGATTTTCAAATCGTCAACAGGGAACAGGACCTGGGTGATGAGGGACTGAGAAAAGCCAAATCGTCTTATTCTCCCATTGATTTCCTGAAAAAATTCTCCGTTAAAATAGTTTGAGAGATCAGGGGAATGAATTTTCAACTCAATTTAGTTCAATATATGACCGAAAAAAAAGGAGCAAGAATATGGACAAAGAAAGAGCGGCATTTATTTGTGTCAAGGATACCATCGACGGCGCCTATCCTTCCCTTGTTCTCGCTATCAATGCCGCACGGCAGGGGATGGAGAGTAAAATTTTCTATTCATTTATGGGATTGAAACTGGTTCTTGAAGGTGGATTTGACCGGGCAAAATTTTTTCCACCCGGCGTCATGGGCGCTATCCCGGGTATGATCACCATCGCCACCGGCATGATGAAAAAGAAGATTGAAAAAGCGAACATTCCTTCCCTGCAGGACCTCATGGAAGTGGCACAAATTGAAGGGGTTGAGCTGATTGCCTGTAAGATGACGGTCGATATGATGGAAATAGATCAAGATAAGCTGATTGAAGGCGTCATCGTATGGACGGCGGAAGAATTCCTCAAATACGCAAAAGAGTGCAAGATTTGCCTGTTTACATAAGTCGTTTCGGATCAATCTTTTGTGGTTAAAATGCGCTTCAACATTTCCGGATCAAACGTTTCAATGATTTTGCTTTTTTCTATAAAGGCTTCAATCGAAGCAAAGGTATTTTCATAGTGGCCTATCACGACAGCCATTCTGTCGAAAATCGGGTCATCCGAATCGAGGGACCGGTTGATCTTTTTCAATAATTGAATGCCTGCCTGGAAGTGTGCGGTTATTTCGGCAAAGATTTTTTTTCGTGTTTCATGGCGTTGTTGCTCCTTGATGATAATCGGCAATAAGCGCTGAACGGAGTATTCCACCAGCGCGTCCCTGGGAGCGTTGAAGCTCCTGGATATTTCATCCAATGAATGGAGTGATTTTCTACTGATTACGAATGTTTTTTGAATGCGGGACTGTTTTTTCAACTTGGTGTTTTTGAGTTCTCGGGCAATGGAATGCAGTGCCTGAATATCTTCTGCCAGGTGATCAAACAGCGATTTTTGCTTGATGCCAAGATGCGTTGCAACGATACTGATGGCACCGATGCATTCTTCCGTCAGCTTGAAGGTCGCACGGACGGATTGTCTCCCTCGTAACTCCGATGAAATGGGGCGTGACCTTGCGATGTGAGACGTCTGGTCGTCTGTGTTTGCCATGGGGTTCACCTCCGTCCAACCCGGTTTCAGGGATTGGATATGATACCATTACTTATTGTTATGGTACGATATGATCATGCAATAAATTTATCATGTTTATCTTGACGCATGCAATATTGTTTTTATCATATTCGCATGTTTGCTGAAAATGTGTTAAACTGCAATTTCAATGGGCTGTTTATTGAATGGTTTTTGTGAACGGAGGGTGTGGCATGGAAGCAAACAAGGTCGTGGTAAAATTCAAGGATAAAAAAATGCTGAAAGGAACAACCAGCGATTTTTTTCCAAACAAGAATCAATTTCACCTGAACGTCATGAATGGGGAATCATTGGAAGTCCAGGTGGCGGATCTGAAGGCGATTTTTTTTGTAAAGGATTATGCGGGAAACAAAGATCGAGAAAAAGCGTACGTTGATGAAATCAAGGGAACGGGGCGAAAAATGCAAGTGGATTTTTCTGACGGTGAATCGGTTATCGGTTATACATTGGGTTATTCTCCGGATCGACAGGGCTTCTATCTCACCCCTGCCGATGAAGGAGGCAACAACATCCGTATTTTTATTGTAAAGTCAGCGACTGATAAAATAGCATTTCTTTAAGCGATGGCGTGCGCGAACCTTTTCCCATCGCCAGTTTCCACTCTATGCAATCATTCAACCCGGTCGTTTTAAGTTTTTCCAATCAAAAGAATCACGAAGGCTCGGACGAAACAGCTATTTGAGGAGGTTTCTCATGGGAAAGCATAATGTGACAATTTTTCAACCCTATGCGTTTTCAATAGGTCAAAAGATCAATATTGAAAGCGGTCCGCGAAAGGGTGACTGGGAAGTCATCGGACTGACGGATAGGAAGGTGACGCTGAAATGCCCCGTCAGTCATAGGGAATTCGACTGGAACCGGTTTTGTTATGTTGTGGAGGAGCGGGCGGAGGAAGACTGGCCGCACGAGGATTAGAGCACTCACCGCCCGCTTCGCCAGACGCTAAGGACGCAAAGGAGTTTTTATTTTGATTTTCAGCAAGACCCCCCTGAAAATCAAAACAGGATCAAAGTTAAATATCTTGAATATGACTGGTCGTTGAACGGAAAATAAGGGAGAATACCATGGCTGGATATGATTATGATATCGGCATTATCGGCGGCGGGGCCGCCGGTCTGACCGTAGCCTCCGGCGCAGCGCAACTGGGTGCAAAGGCGCTTTTAATTGAAAAAGAGGCGGCGCTGGGCGGTGACTGCCTCCATTTCGGCTGTGTCCCCAGCAAAACCCTTATCCGATCGGCTCACGTGTATCATTTAATGAAAAATTCAGAGAAATTCGGCCTTCCGGAGATTCAGGTGCCGCCGGTTGATTTCGAGCAGATCGCCCAGCGCATTCAAAACGTGATTTCGACCATCCAGCAGCACGATTCAGAAGAGCGGTTCTGCGGGCTGGGTGCAAAGGTGATGTTCGGCGAGGCTGTTTTTACGGATGAAAACACCGTTGATCTTGAGGGGCAACGCTATTCCGCCAAAACCTGGGTGATTGCAACAGGCTCGTCTCCGGCTGCACCACCCATACCCGGATTGCACGAAACTTCTTTTCTCACCAACAAAGAGATTTTTTCACTTGATCGTTTGCCGTCTTCCATGACGATTTTGGGCGGCGGCCCCATCGGCATTGAAATGGCTCAGGCATTCAACCGGCTGGGGACACGGGTGGTTGTGGTGGACCGTGCAGACCAGATATTGATCAAAGAAGACAAAGACATGGCTGATACGGTTCAGACGGTGATGACGGAAGAAGGGGTGGTTTTTTACCTGCAGGCCTCCATTGAAGCGGTGAAGGGAAACAGCTCCGGAAAGCAGGTTGTCATCATTGATGAATATGGTGAGAAATTGACGCTGAAATCAGAAGAAATTCTGGTGGCAATGGGCCGGTCACCCAATATCGGGGGATTGGGCCTTGAAGCAATCCAGGTGGCATCCGAGCGGACGGGTATTTCCGTGGACAACCGGCTGCGGACAAGCCAAAAGCATATCTTTGCCGCCGGCGATGTCAACGGCGGCTTTCAGTTTACCCACGCGGCAGGATACGAAGGGGGGATTGTGGTGAGCAATGCGATTTTCCATTTGCCGCGGAAAACCGACTACACATACCTTCCCTGGTGCACATATACGGACCCTGAGCTTGCCAGCATCGGGATGAACGAGAAAACAGCCAAATTAAGCGGGATCGATTACACTGTATGGGCCGAAGAATTCAAGGATAATGATCGAAGCCTTGCTGAAGAAGAACGGATCGGCAAGGTCAAGATGATTCTGGATGCCGCAGAAAAGCCCATCGGTGTTCAGATACTGGGACCGCGGGCCGGGGATCTTCTCAGCGAGTGGGTGGCGATTTTCAACGGTAAAGTGAAGCTGGCCACGCTGGCTGCCGCCATCCATCCATATCCGACCTTGGGTGAAATCAATAAACGGGTTGCCGGGAATTATTTTTCTCCAAAGATTTTTTCCAACACCGTGCAAAAAGGGCTGAAGTTCTTTTTTAATCTAAAGGGAAGGGCGTGCAGTCTGCAGGACTGGGACGGCTGACTCCCTTCATAAGCCACCGGCTCTGCCGGTGATCGCTGATGGTGAATCGGCAAAAAAACATGCCAGCGATGGGAAATGACTAAAAAGCAAAAAGCAATTGCCAAACTGGTTCTCCTGTTGGTTTTTATCACGGGAGCGATTTTCATGGTCAGATTCACACCCATCAGGGATTATTTGACAGCGGATTCCCTGGGAATATTTCTTGAGAAGACGGGTTTATGGGCCCCCCTGGTATACATTTTCGTGTATGCGGCGGGTGTGTGTCTGTTTGTGCCGGGAACGCTTTTGACGGGACTCGGTGCCGCCATATTCGGACCGTACTGGGGCTTTTTGTGGGTATGGTTCGGGGCCATGCTGGGTGCCGGCGCCGCATTTACCATCGGTCGGACGCTCGGCCGGGAATTCGCCGCATCCCTGGTCGGTAATAAACTGAAAAAATATGATGAAGAGATCGAACGAAACGGGTTTGCAACCGTTTTATATCTGCGCCTTATCTACTTTCCGTTTACGCCCATGAATTTTGGCATGGGTCTTACCCGGGTAAGGTTTTGGGATTACATGGCCGGAACCGGCCTGGGCATTATTGTCGGCACGTTTATCTTTACGTTCTTCATCGGCACGCTGAAAGATGTGTGGGCATCCGGAAACTGGGGAGAGCTGATCTCTTTCAAGGTCTTTTTTTCCATCGGTCTGTTTGTTTTTTCATTCTTTATCCCGCAGTTGATCAAAGGGGTCAAGTCTGCTCATGGCTCTTATTAGAAATTAACAGGAAGTAAGAGCCATGAGCAGACTTGACCCCTTCCCTTAAAGGAGCTGAAAACATGCGAATCGTATCTTGGAATGTGAATGGTATTCGGGCTGTCATGAAAAAGGATTTTCCAGCGACATTTCAATCCCTGGAGACCGATGTGCTCTGTCTTCAGGAGACGAGAGCCCAGGATGATCAAGTCATGGATGCGCTGGCAGATGTTGACGGTTATCATATATATCCGAACTCGGCGGTAAAAAAGGGATATTCGGGGACGGCCATTCTCACGAAAACAAAACCCACGGCGGTTTACTGTGATATGGGTGTCGAAGCCCATGACCGCGAAGGTCGCGTGATTGCCCTCGAGTTTGAGCGGTTTTTTCTAATCACCGTATATACGCCGAATTCGGGCAGTGAATTAAAACGCCTTGCATACCGTCAACAATGGGATGCGGATTTTTTGAGCTACTTGAAAAAACTGGAAAAGGAGAAATCCCTGGTTGTCTGCGGCGACTTCAATGTTGCGCATAAAGATATTGATCTGGCACGACCTAAAGCAAACTACAACAAGACCGCCGGTTACATGCAGCAAGAAATTGACGGCATGGATAAACTTTTGGCCGCCGATTTTATCGACACCTTCAGATACATGCATCCACATGACGTTAAATACAGCTGGTGGTCTTTTCGGGCAGGTGCACGAAAAAAAAATGTGGGCTGGAGAATTGATTACTTTATGGTTTCATCTGCCATGGCGGATCATATCAGACAGGCGGATATTCTCACTGAGATGATGGGCTCGGATCATTGTCCGGTGCTGCTGGATATTGAAGGCGTGTAAAGTTTTTTAGCTGCAAGATAATGCGCCCACAAGATTCGGACCGCTACGGACCGCCAGGGAGACCAGGCGGCGGCCAAATCGAGTTGCTCTTCGATGGTTGGCAGACGTTCCAGTCGCTTGATCTCACGGATCGCTTTTGTCAAGGCAAGATCTCCTTGAGGCCAGATGTCCGGACGCCGCAGGGCCATGAGGTAGTATATATCAACGCTCCAGGGACCGAGTCCGGTAACGGACAACAGCGCTTGGCGGCCTTCGTCATCGGGGCTGCGGGCTACAGCAGTCAGGTTAAGACTTCCCGCGAGAATACGGTCAGCCAGACCATAGCAGTAGCGGGATTTCTGTCGTGTCAGCCCGAATTCCCTCAATCCTGATACCTGCATGGCATGGATTTTCTGCGGCGTCATTCCTCTTAGAAAGCGGAATAGTCGTCGATAGGTGGCGCGGGCGGCCGCCAATGACACCTGCTGCTCGAGGATGATCCGAACGAGGGTGGGAAAACCGGGCCGCCGTCCCCACATGGGAGGTTCACCCAAGCGGCTTATAACACCGGCGAGGTCGGCATCTGCCTCCGCCAGCCGCCGGGCGCCTGTGCTGAGAGTTGCCCGTGTCAGTGATCGCGGCGCAGGATTCGAAGATGGTTTGTATGTTGAAGACATTGGTTTTTCTATTGTACGAAAATGGAAAAATTGCAATTTAAATTGTAGATGGAGATCCTTTCGCCCTCAGGGGCGACGTAGTCGCGTTTCATAAAATCGTGGAACACGATTTTATTTTTACAAGTTGAAAAAGTTATAACCTGTTGATATCATAATCGTGAACGATATTGAATCTTCACGTCATCACCAAAACCGGATATACCGGAACCACAAAGGCACAAAGGACACAAAGGTTTAATCTTTCTTTTATCCTTCGTGGCTTTGCGGTCGTTTTTAGCATCATAACGGAGTCATTGATTCATGAGTTTGCCTGAAGCATTGAATGCAGAATACATGGAATCACAGTACAACCAGTGGAAGAACGATCCGGATTCGGTTTCAAAAGACTGGCAGTATTTTTTTCAGGGCTTTGAAATGGCCTCGCTTGAGGGGATGGCCCTTGCCGTCGACAAGAATAGAAGTCTCTATGCGCTGCAGGCGAATGTGGAAAGTCTGATTTATGAATATCGCAATATCGGGCATCTGCTGGCGTGTATGGATCCCCTGAGTGCGTGCCCCACGGAGCACCCCCTCCTTTCCCTGGAGGCTTTCGGGCTGAACCCGGATGATTTGAATCGAGAGTTTGCTGCGACGGATTTTTCTAAGACCGGGCGGGCAAAGCTGAAGGACATTCTGGCCTGGCTCAGGGAGATCTATTGCCGGTCCATCGGGGTGGAATATATGCATATACAGGATCCTGAGGAGCGCAGGTGGCTTCAGCAAAGGATGGAACCGGTTAAAAACCATCCGGATTTCGATAAACCGGAAAAGATCCGCATACTGAAGCGCTTGGTTCAGGCTTCCCTTTTCGAAAAATTTTTAAACAGAAAATACATGGGCGTTACCCGATTTTCCCTGGAAGGCGGGGATGTGGTCATTCCCTTGATGGATACCCTGGTCAGACAGTCCCTGGGGTATGGATGTAAAGAGATCATGCTGGGGATGGCCCACAGGGGGCGGTTGAATGTTCAGTGTCATATCCTGGGAAAATCCTATGAAGAAGTATTCAGGGAGTTTGAGAGTTGCTATGATGCCGATCAACTCATGGGCTCCGGCGATGTGAAATATCATAAGGGTTTTTTATCCGATGTCCAAATCGATACCGGAAAAACCATGCGGATGTTTCTGGTCAATAACCCGAGCCATCTTGAAGCAGTGGATCCGGTGGTAGAAGGCATAGCCCGCGCCAGACAGGATATGGAAGGAATGGGGCAAAAAGGCGTAATGGCGATCCTCGTGCACGGTGATGCCGCCTTTGCCGGCCAGGGCATCGTGGCTGAAACATTGAACATGTCGCAGCTGGAAGGATATGCTACCGGTGGGACCGTTCACATCGTCATCAACAATCAGATCGGTTATACCACCCTGCCGGAAGAGGCACGCTCAACCCGCTATTCTACGGATGTGGCCAAGATGCTCATGATCCCCATCTTCCATGTACATGGCGAGGACCCCGAAGCGGTGGTGTATGCAGGCAAACTGGCTGTCGACTATCGTAACCGGTTCCACAAGGATGTGGTTATCGATGTGGTTTGCTATCGCCGATACGGTCACAATGAAGGAGATGATCCTTATTTTACCCAGCCCCTCATGTATGCACGTATCAAGGAACGCCCGTCACCCCACGAATTGTATGCGGAAACACTCATCGAGACACATGTCGTGGATAAACCCCGCCTGGAAGTTATGGAAAAAGAGGTGGTGGATGCATTGGAAAAGGCTTTTGAAGATGTTCACGGCACGGATTGTCTTTTCCCCGAATCGGCATACTTTGAGGAATGGAGCGGATATCAAGGCCGCTACACGCACGAGGTGGTGGATACGGGCGTGCCCGGGGACAGGATCGTGGACCTGGCGAAAAAACTCAATGCCCTGCCCAAGGGGTTTACGTTGAATCCAAAGCTCG
Organism: uncultured Desulfobacterales bacterium; assembly: GCA_964435695.1. Lineage (GTDB taxonomy): Bacteria > Desulfobacterota > Desulfobacteria > Desulfobacterales > B30-G6 > CAYTAQ01. The sequence goes on from CAYTAQ010000012.1 coordinate 38,168, forward strand.
GTCGTCTTTTGGCAAAGAGACTGGAGACCGTGGTGGAGGGTCAGGGAATTGACTGGGCGAATGCGGAAGCATTGGCGTTTGCATCTCTTCTGGGGGAAGGGTATCCCATTCGCTTGAGCGGACAGGACGTGGGACGCGGCACATTCAGCCAGCGGCACAGTGTTTTACATGATATCAACACCGGTGGCCGGCATGTTCCGTTAAACCATTTAAGCGGCGGCCAGGCAAAGCTTTCCGTTTACAACAGTCTGCTGGCCGAGGTAAGCGTTTTGGGATTCGATTACGGATATTCCGTGACCCAGCCCCAAACCCTGGTGCTCTGGGAAGCGCAATTCGGGGATTTTTCCAATAGCGCCCAAACCATCATCGATCTGTTTATTACCAGCGGTCAGTCCAAATGGGACAGGCTCAGCGGGATTACTTTGCTGCTTCCGCATGGCTGGGAAGGCCTGGGGCCTGAACATTCCAGCGCCCGATTGGAGCGTTTTCTGCAGCTGTGTGCCGGCGAGAATATCCAGGTCTGCAATCTCACGACACCGGCACAGTATTTCCATGTTCTCCGTCGTCAAATGAAAGCACCTTATCGAAAACCACTGGTTATCATGACGCCCAAAAGTCTGTTGCGGCTTCCCCAGGCGGTTTCCAGCCTGGATGATCTTGAATCGAGCCGATATGCTCCGGTACTGGATGATCCTGATCCGGTGGATGCCGTCAAGACTGTTATCATCTGCAGCGGCAAAATCTTTTACCAGCTTGCAGCCCGCCGTGATGAAATCAAGAAAAAGCATACGGCCGTTATCCGTCTTGAGCAGTTTTATCCGTTTCCAAAAGCGCAATTGGAGGCGATTCTGAAAAAATACAGCCGCGCGAAAACGTGGTTGTGGGTTCAGGAAGAACCGGAGAATATGGGCGGCTGGCAATTTGTAAAACCGCGTCTTGAGAGCCTGGTGGGTAAAGCGGTTCAGTATGTGGGCAGAAGACCGGCTTCGAGTCCGGCTACCGGATTTCCTGCCATATATCGAAAAGAGCAGGAGGCCATTTCCCGGGAAGCAATCGGCTAATATTTTAAAGTACCTTTAAAATATATGAAGGAGTAGACATGGCCATAGAAATTAAAATACCAAGCGTCGGGGAATCGATTCAGGAGGCTGTCCTGGCGGAGTGGTTTAAAAAAGACGGCGACGTGGTGCAAAAGGATGAACCGCTTCTCGTTATCGAAACCGATAAGGTGACGTTGGAAGTTGTGGCCGAAGCCGGCGGTGTTCTGAAAATTCTGGTCAAAGAAGGAGAGACCGTGGCCATCGGCGCCAAGGTGGGAGAAATTGAGCCGGGGAAGGGTGTTTCGGTGAGCAAAGAGCCGGCGGAGACGCCTGAAGAAAAGGAGCCGGAGAAAAAGAAGCCGGCGCCGGATCGGATGCCTGAAAAGAGCAGGCCAATACCGGCAGCAGCGATATCCGCAGATCCGGAAGTTGCCGGGGATCAGATGCAACTGGCCCCTTCTGTGCGGCGGTTGATTGCGGAAAAACATCTGGATGCAGCCAAAATACCGGGCACCGGTCCGGGTGGAAGAATCAGCAAGGGGGATGTATTGCTCTATCTGGAGCAGGCGCCTGCGGGCATTCCCGAGTCATTTTCATCACCGGCTGAGGAGGCTGTATGTCTGACAGAAGATTCGGAGGAAGTGCTGAGAAAGCCCATGTCCCCGATCCGCAAACGGATTGCGGAACGTTTGCTGATATCAAAACAGAATACGGCCATGCTGACGACCTTTAACGAGATCGATATGCAGCAGGCCATGGCCATGCGAACAACATACAAAGATGCCTTCCAGAAAAAACACGATGTGTCTTTGGGGTTCATGTCTTTTTTTATCAAGGCATGCGTAGAAGCCCTGAAGGAAATACCCGAGATCAATGCCTTCATTGAGGGAGACGATCTGGTTTATCACAACTACCAGCATATCGGTGTCGCCATCGGGACGGAACGGGGGCTGGTGGTTCCGGTCATCAGACACGCAGAAAAGATGAGTTTTGCCCGGATAGAGCAAGCGATTGTCGATTATGTCAAGAAGATAAAAGATAATCGACTGGAGCTAGCCGATCTCGAGGGCGGTACGTTTACGGTCAGCAACGGCGGGGTCTATGGGTCTTTACTGAGCACGCCCATCTTGAATACACCCCAGAGCGGGATTCTGGGCATGCATAAAATTGAAAAACGCCCGGTTGTCATCGACGAGGAAATTGTCATACGCCCCATGATGTATGTTGCCTTGAGCTACGATCACCGGGTTGTGGATGGGAAAGGGGCGGTTAGCTTTTTAAAACGTGTTAAGGAATTTGTCGAAAACCCTGAACGGATCATACTGGAGGTCTGATATGGCATCGCAGGAGATGGCTGATCTGATCATTATCGGTTCCGGTCCCGGCGGATATGTCGCAGCGGTAAGGGCGGCACAGCTTGGTCTTAAAACCGTGTGCGTAGAAAAATCTTCAAGCCTCGGCGGGGTGTGCTTGAATGTCGGGTGTATTCCGAGCAAGGCGCTTTTGGATTCAAGCGAATATTATCACCTGGCAAAAGAGCATTTTGCAGACCACGGCATCAAAACGGGCAAGGTGACCCTGGATCTGCCGGCCATGATGGCGCGCAAAGACATGGTTGTCAAAGAACTGACAGACAATATCCGCAAGCTGCTGGAAGGCAATCGGGTTGAAATCATTCACGGGCATGGGCGTATTCTGGAAAAGGGAAGTGTGAAAGTCGTTTCCGGAAGCAGGAAGCAGGTGATTCAAGGCAAGGCCATCCTGCTCGCCACCGGAAGCAAACCGGTTGAAGTGCCGGGGATGCCGTATGACAATCGCCGCATTGTCGATTCAACCAAGGCACTCCGTTTTGATAAGGTCCCCAAGGAGCTGGGCATTGTCGGTGGCGGATATATCGGTCTGGAGCTGGGATCCGTATGGATGCGGCTCGGATCCAAGATCACCGTGATCGAGATGTTGCCTAAAATCGGCACCACCCTGGATGGACAGGTCGGCAGAGCGCTTGATCGCATATTGCGAAAACAGGGCATGGCATTTCGCATGAACACCCGTGTGGTAAAGGCTGAGGCAACCGCCGAGAAGGTTAAAGCCGTCCTTGATGATTCGGGAAAAACAGAAACCGTCTCTTTTGACAGACTTCTTGTGGCCGTGGGAAGGAAGCCGCTTACGGAAGATTTGGGTCTTGAGGCCGTGGGTGTCGCCTTGGATCCCAAAACCGGTCGGGTGCAGGTGGACGCTGCTTACCAGACCAGTGTGCCGGGGATTTATGCCATCGGCGATTTGACGCCGGGGCCCATGCTTGCGCATAAAGCCTCCGCAGAGGGCATTGCGGCGGTTGAGTGTATTGCCGGGCATGCGGGTGAAGTCAACTACGATACCATTCCTTCGGTGATTTACACCTGGCCGGAAGTGGCAAGTGTCGGACTTTCCGAAGAGCAGGTCAAAGAACGCGGTATTCCCTATTGTGTGGGGACATATCCTTTTTCCGGGGCCGGCCGGGCCAGGTGCATGGGCGAAACAGAGGGATTTGTCAAACTCATCGCCCACGGCAAGACGGACCGTATCCTGGGGGTTCACATTATCGGGGCAAGGGCTGCGGACATGATCGCGGAATGCGTCCTGGCGCTTGAATTCGGTGCAAGCTCGGAAGATATCGCCCGAACCGTGCACGGCCATCCCACCTTTGCGGAAGCACTTCAGGAAGCGGCCATGGCGGTAAGGAAGTGTTCCATCTATGCTTCATAAATTTTCAGAAGATCCATAGTATATCATAGTTTCAGGGCAATCTTTTCAAATGAAGTTATCAGCTGCTATATCAACTTATAGATCACACCGCCCCAGGTCAATCCCGCTCCTAAACCGATGAACATGATGGTGTCGTTTGATTTAAGCATGTTTTTTTCCATGAGTTCGTCAAGTGCAATAGGAATGGTTGCCGCAGTTGTATTTCCATATCGTTGAATACTGTCTTTCCATCCATATAAGGAAAATGTTCCTTATTTTTTATTACGGTTGGATTAATTGCCGGTCCGGATTTTCGAGCAGGTAATCCACTCATTTGATGTGTCCATCAAATCGCTTAACTCTTGGTTTGCGACCTGTCTATCGGGTACATACCTGCCGGTGCTCTTTATAATTGATCGTTTCATAGGATAAGAATGATTCGTTGCCTTTTCTGTCTGTTTATTTGCGTGTATTTAGAGCGTTTGTCAGAATAACGTTCCGATATCGGTGGTTTTATGAATCTTATAG
>CAYTAQ010000013.1:0-42125 GCA_964435695.1 uncultured Desulfobacterales bacterium
TGGGGAAAAGATCGGCCCCTCCTCGTCGGCGTGGTGGACTTTGAAGGTGGCGGCAGGGTGATGTGCGAGATATGTGACTGCAGCCCTGATGAGCTCGGTATCGGTATGCCGGTGGAGATGTGTTTTAGGAAGTTGGGTCAAAACGATGAACTTGAGAAGTATTTCTGGAAGGCAAGGCCCGCATAATGGAGGAATTATGGGTACGATAAAAGATAAAGTTGCCATCATCGGCATGGGGTGTACGCGTTTTGGAGAGCTATGGGATAAAAGCGCTGATGACCTTATTATCGATGCAACCTTTGAAGCATGTGAGGATGCCGGTGTCGACTTAAAAGATATTGAGGCCGCCTGGTTGGGAACCGTATTCTCCGGGCACACGGCCGTCAGCCTGTCCGCCCCGTTGTCCTGGCAATACAAGCCGGTTACCAGGGTAGAGAATATGTGTGCCACAGGAACGGAGGCATTACGGGCCGCCGCGTACGCTGTGGCATCCGGGGCTTGTGATATTGCGCTGGCCGTGGGCGTGGAAAAACTGAAAGATACAGGCTGGATCGGTGTGCAGCCTGTAGACGTGGTGGGCCGATCCACCATGAGTACCGCCGGGACCGATCTGGCGTTGTCGCCCCCTGCCATGTTTTCATTGATGGCGCAGCGATATTTTCATAACTACCGGATGGAAACGGAAAAAGGCAGACGACTGCTGGCAAAGATTGCCGTAAAAAATCATTCCAACGGGAGCTTGAACCCGAGGGCGCATTTCCAGAGAAAAATAACGATTGAGCAGGTATTGAAGGCACCGATGGTGGCGCAGCCTCTGGGGATGCTTGATTGCTGCGGTGTCAGCGATGGCGCAGCAGCAGCCATCGTAACAAGGGCGGACATGGCCGGTCACTTTCGCCCCGATCCGATTTACATCAAAGCCATGGCCACGAGCGGAGGCCCGCAAAGGGATCCGGTCGATGATGGGTATGATTTTACACATGTCGAAGAAAACGTTCGCGCAGCGCAGATGGCCTACAAAGAAGCCGGTATCACCGACCCTTTAAAGGAATTGAGCGTTGCTGAGATTCACGATTGCTTCACCATTCACGAAATGATTCTCTATGAAGATTTGGGTTGGAGCCCCCGGGGATGCGCGGGAGAAGATATTGAAAAAGGGACGTTTGAATTGGATGGGGAGTTGCCGGTAAATACTGACGGAGGCCTGAAATGCTTCGGGCATCCCTTGGGCGCCAGCGGTCTGAGGATGCAATATGAAGTTTACAAGCAACTTCAGGGAAAAGCCGAAGATCGACAAGTGAGAGATTCCCGGCTGGGATTGATTCACAACTTTGGCGGCGGGATATGGGGCGGTGTTGCCGCCATCTGCATAACCGGAAACAAAAAAGACGAAAGACGGGCAAACCATTGTTAAAGGAGGATGGAAAATGGAAAAATATGTGGTTCAACCAGATGTAAAAGGAATCGATGCACTTCAAGTCCAGAAAATGGCGCCACCAAAACCGGGACCCGGTGACGTTTGTGTTCGTGTTCACGCAGCGTCTATTAATTACAGAGATTTGATAACCATCAAAAGGGGCGTCAAACAGGAATTGATACCATTTTCAGACGGCGCGGGTGTGGTTGAAGATATCGGAGGAGCGGTAACCGGTCTGAAAAAGGGAGATAAAGTGGTGGGTCTTTTCTTCCCGAAGTGGCAGGGGGGCGGCATTGATGCACATCGTTTTTCGGCTGCCAGAGGCGGCGTCCCTACCGACGGCATGCTGGCACACTATGTTTGCGGTCATGAAGACGGGTTCGTGAAATATCCACAATATCTTTCCCATGAAGAAGCGGCCACACTTCCTTGTGCCGGCGTAACCGCCTGGAATGCAATGATGGTGCAAGGAAAGCTGAGGCAGGGCCAAACCGTCGTCATTCAAGGTACCGGCGGTGTTGCTTTGTTTTCCCTCCAGCTCGCTAAAACGATGGGTGCGCGAACCATTTTGTTGTCGAGCAAATCGGATAAACTCAAAAAAGCAAAAGAAATGGGAGCGGACATACTGATCAACTATATGGATCATCCGGATTGGGACAAGGTCGTGCTGGAAAAAACGAATGGCAAAGGAGCTGATCTTGTCATCGAACTGGGTGGAAGCGGTACGCTCGAGCGATCGATGAATGCCGTAAAAATCAATGGTCGTATCAGCATGATCGGTGTATTGACCGGTGTTACCGGCCAGGTGAACCCCATGCCTATCATACGGAAATGTTTGTCGGTGAATGGGATATATGTCGGAAGCGGCGACATGCACAAACAACTGCATGATGCCTTTGAGGCCAATCAGATCCATCCGGTGATCGATCGCATATTCACATTTGATCGCGTAAAGGATGCGTTTGTGTACATGGAAAGTGCCAAACATTTCGGCAAAATCGTCGTCCGAGTCGAGTGATCAGTATATACGTATTCCGAAATTCTCACCATAAAAAGGATTTATAAATTAAGGAGGCGCATGGATATGCGACAAGAGGATTACACCAGTTATGCCTATGACGAAAAAACAGATCTCACGAGAACATCGTACTGGATTTTCGGTGTCGCCGAAACGCCGCCGGGTATGCCCCGGACGCCCATGTTCGACAGCATGTTTATGAAGGGAAATAATTGGGGGGGGAGTTATGCGTGTGACAAGCTGTCAATGCCGTCAACCAGCGGAATTGCCTTTCGGTCATACGGTGGTTATCAGCTCATGTCGGTGATTTTACCGCAAGAGAAAGAAAAGACGGCGGAAAGGACGGAAAAGTTTAAGGCAGCGATCCGAGAATTGATCGAAAACTACGACCGGCTCTGGGCTGAAGCAAAGACGACATTGATTCGTCATACCGAAAACCCGATAAATTTCAATTTTGACAATGCCAGTTGGTTTGAAATGTCTCAGCTATTCAAGGAAAGAACAGATGCCGAGAGAGAGATGTATGAATTTTATTACTATTTTGCCGAAGGCCTGGGGGCGATATATACGAACTTTGTAAATCTCTGCGATGATATGCTGGGGATGAAGGAGTCGGATCCGCTTTTTCAGCAGCTCCTGGCCGGCTTTGACAATGAAAGTTATGCAGTGGAAAGGGGGTTGGTCGCACTTGCTCAGCGAGCTGATGAATTGGATCTTCGTAATGTTCTTCTGCAAAACAATCCCGGGGATGTCATTGCCGAAATGGTAAAGACAGCGACCGGTGAAAAATGGGTCGACGAACTAAACGGCTTTCTGCGGGTTCACGGCTGGAGATGCCTCGTCGAGATGGAATACATTTCCCCAAGTTGGGTAGAGAAACCGGCATTGGCCATCGAATACCTTCAGAAATATTTGACGAAGAAAGGTCCTTTTGAGCTGGACGAAATCTTATCAAAACAGGCACAGGCAAGAAAAGAGGCTGAAAAAGCGATCATCGAAAGGATTTCCGTGCAGCAAAGGGATTGGTTTAAGATCCTGATGAATGCATCTCAAAAATACGCCGTCTGGAATGTGGAACATCCTTATTATTGTCAGATGTATCAGTACACTGTAACGCGATTTGTGCTGATGGGAATCGGAAAACGCCTTTCCCGGATCGGATGTCTTGAAACGCCTGAAGATACCCTGCTTTTAATTCCAGAGGAGATTCACAAAGCACTTTCCGCGCCTGAAGCGTGCAGCATGAAATCGGTTGTGGAAATGCGCAGGGCGATGTGGGAACAAAATAAAAAGATCGTTCCGCCGCCCCTGATTGCAAAAATCAGCCCCATGGAGGTCGGCAGACTCATTCAAAAGTCGAAAGACCCTTTGGCGGCAAGACTCATTATGGAAACGATATCGGTTGTCGAAGACAAGAAGGCCGATCTGGTGGGCAATATTGCATCCCCCGGCGTGGGGGAGGGACCGGCAAGGGTCATATTTTCTGCAGATCAACTGGGAGAAGTTCAGCAGGGTGATGTTCTCATTGCTCCTGCGATTTGGTCGAGCTGGAGTCCTGTTTTTTCACTGCTCAAAGGCATTGTGACCGATAGGGGGGGCACCCTGTCGAGCGTTGCTTCCGTAGGGAGAGAATACGGCATTCCGGTTGTTACCAATGTTATTAACGGTACGTCCAAACTCATGACGGGGCAACGGGTAAGGGTGGACGGCAATGTCGGAACCGTTTACATCCTGGATTCGTTGCACGGAAAGCGGATTCTAATCGTGGATGACGAGCCGGATGTTTTGGATGTGCTGGAAGAATTGCTCGACATGTGTGATGTCGTGAAAGCCGGGACATTCAACCAGGCCAAAGATCTGATGGCTTCGGATCACTTTGATATCGCTATCCTGGACATCATGGGTGTTGATGGATACGCGTTGCTGGAAATTGCAAGGGAGAAAGGCTTAGCGGCGGTAATGCTGACAGCCCACGCACTGAGTCTTGAAGATACGGTAAAATCTTATAGAAAAGGAGCGGTTTCATATATTCCCAAAGAAGAACTTACCAACATCGCAACGTTTCTGAATGATGTTCTGGAAGCAAAAAAACAGGGAAAACAATTCTGGTGGCGGTGGTTCGATCGGTTCGGTGCCTTTTACGAGAAACGCTTCGGACCGGACTGGCAGAATAAGTATCCCGAGTTTTGGGAGATGTTCGGGCATGGGGAGATCAATGCCGAATAAAAGCGGTCGGGGCTTTGAACCGCAACAGCGCTCGCATTTCCCGCGGCTTGCCGCGGGGAATGCGAGCGAACCAAAATAGATAGAATTCCTTACGGTGGCTGCGAAGAATCTTCAATCAAGCAACCGAAACAGTTTCCTGATGGTCAACACAAGCCAACGCCATACCGGCTTGTCCTCAAGGATGTTTTTTGAGGCCGGTGATTAAATTTAGGTCTTTCAATGTTCGGAACGTTATTCCGGCAAAGGCTCTAAAAGGAAAGAAACTAGTTTCTTTAAAGTTGACAAAAAGGAAACTAAAGCATATAATAATTCCAGTACAGCGTCAGCGTGCTTAAAGCCGATATTGCCATGTTCCGTTCAATCATTATTCTAGCGAGCTGAATCCGATAGAGCGTATCCGGTTTACTATGAGAAATAGCGAATTTAATAATTATATCTGACAAACGCTCTGAGCGAAAGGAGAAAATCAATGACAGATTTGAAATTTATTGATGCAGCGGTAAACACCTATGTTAAACCTATAGATGACTTGCTGGCCGTTAAAATGATGAAAAAAGGGGATGAAGTCCCAAAGCATGCCAAAAAGCCGTTGGAAGACTTTGGCGCGCCGGTTGCGTTATGTCAGGCTTTCGCGTTGGGACGAAAGGAAGGTTTGACGATCTTGCTGGACAAGCACAGCCAATCATGCCCTATCGCGCTGGCTGGATTGGGTTTCGTGAGACCGGATGAATTTTTGACCGGAGAACATATCCTTGCGCCGGTGAATCAATCCGTTGCAGCCAGAAAAAAGAGGTCCGAGCAAATGCCCCGGTTTGAATACGGGATCTATGACGCCATATTGATTGCACCGCTTTCAGCGACGAATTTTGAGCCCGACGTCATTATGATGTACGGCAGCGGTGCCCAAGTTATGCGAATGATCCAGGCAGCGGTTTTTGGAGACGGGGGCAACCTGTCTTCCACATCTGCAGGTTCCGGGGGATGCATGCTGCCCATTGCGGGGACCATGCTTGATGGCGAATGCAAGTATGCAATACCGGGAAATGGTGAACGCCGGTTGGGACTGGTTGCAGACGGTGAGATGGTTTTCAGCATGCCGAAGGGCCGCTTTGATGAGGTCGTCGACGGTCTCAAGATGTCTCATGACGGCAAGCAAAGTTTTCCCATCAGTCCCGGGTATCTAAAATCAGAGTACAAGCTGCCACCCACCTACAATGCATTGCGGCAGGCATTGTTGGATGGTTCAAAATAACGCAAGGAGGATCAGTATGTCTGGCACTGAAGAAATGGTGGTTGGGAAATTCGTTCAGGAGAAGGCCCGAATCCATAAAGATCGAACATTTTTGTATTTCAAGGATGAGACCTTAAGCTACGCGGAAGTGGATCGCATATCCAACCGGTTTGCTAATGGTTTCAAAGAGCTGGGCCTGAAAAAGAACGATAAAATTGCCATTATGATGATCAATCACCCCTATTATCTGCATGTGTGGTTCGGTGCCGCCAAGCTGGGCGTTGTGGAGGTGCCTATCAACACCGCCTACAAAGGGGACCTGTTGAAACATCTCATCAATAATTCCGACTCGCGGGTTCTGGTCATCGACAGTGAGTTTTTGGACAGATTGCTGATCATCCAAGATGATCTGCCAAAGCTGGAGCGCATCATCTGCCGTGGTGAAATCGATCCGGCGCTTTCAGATTCAATTTTGCTCCCCATTTCTTCCATTGAGGACTTTTTAGATTATCCGGACGACGCCGTGAAGGTGGAGGTTCTGCCGGCCGATCCGGTTGCCTTTATCTATACCTCGGGAACCACCGGTCTGTCGAAAGGGGTTGTTTGTCCAAATAATTATTATCTTCATACGGGGAGGCTCGTGGCCCAGCTGCGTGATGCCAGGGCGGATGATATCCTGTATACCTTCCTTCCGCTGTTCCATGTCAATGCGCAGCTCATGACCGTATTGGCTGCTATGGTAGCGGATGCGCAGGTCGTTTTAAGCGACCGATTCAGTGCGTCGAATTTCTGGGATGAGATTCGCAAATACGGCGCCACCCAATTCAACTACCTTGGGGCGGTGATGACCATTCTGTCCAAACAGGAGCCGAAACCGGAAGATGCCGATGTCAAGGTGCGTTACGCTTTCGGGGCTGCCTGTCCAGCGGATGTCATGGAAACACTGGAAGAGCGCTTCGGTTTTATGTGTCTGGAAGGCTTTGGAATGAGCGAAATCGGGCTTGCGATTCACGACGCCATCGGTAATCGGAGACGGGGTTCCTGCGGTAAAGTCCTGGATGGGTTCTTCGATGTGAAATTGTTCGATGACGATGATAATGAAGTTGCAACCGGCGAGATCGGCGAGATCGTGGTCCGGCCTAAAATGCCGTATATCATGATGACGGAATATTATAACATGCCGGATAAAACCCTGGAAGCTTACCGGAATCTCTGGTTCCATACAGGAGATTACGCCAAAAAAGATGCCGATGAATTCTTCTACTTTGTGGACCGCAAAAAAGATGCCATGCGCAGGCGGGGTGAAAATATTTCCTCCTTTGAAGTAGAAAAGGTCATCAACACCCACCCGAGTGTATTGGAATCTGCGGTCTTTGCCGTTCCCTCGGAACTTGGTGAGGATGAAGTCATGGCGGCTGTTGTGCGCAAGCACGGTATGAATGGATCACCGGCGGAACTGATTGAATTCTGCAATGATCGCATGGCCCATTTTGCCGTCCCTCGATATTTGGATTTTGTCTCCGAACTGCCGAAAACTCCGACAAACCGAATCGAAAAATATCGGCTGAGACAGGCCGGTATCACGAAAACCACGTGGGACCGGGAAAAAGCGGGCGTTAAGATTCGGAAATAAAGAGTTTATTCCAATCATTGCCAATCAAAGGTGTAATAAGACCGGATGGTATCCAATGGATCCCTTTGCGGTCCGCCCAGGCCCTGGGTTACGATCTTGACGTCCCTGTAGTACTTTTCAATCAGATATTCAAAAGAATATCCGTAACTTCCCATGAATTCCATGATCTTGTTGAGAGCGCTGAGCACCATCCGTCCGGCGGTCAGTCTGGCTGCCGATGCTCTCCCGATCATTGCGTCGGACCACTTGGGACCGTATTTTTCAGGATTATCCAGCATGCTCGCAACATAAAGATAGTGGGCCCTGCTGGCCTGGATCTCCGAAGCAATCTCACCCAGTTGGGCGGCAAACAAGGAATGTTCTCTCACCGGTTTTCCGCCTATTTCCCGATCCTTCATAAATTCAAGCGCAATCTCAAACCCTGCCTGGGCAACGCCGACACATCGGGCTGCAAGCCCCAACCTCCCGGTTGTGAGACGGGAACGCATGATTTCCACACCACCCGTATGCAATTCCTCAGGGATCCAGACGTTCTCCAGCCAGATTTCGCAATTCCGATCGGTAAAGCACATGCCCATTTTTTGAATCGGTTTTGAGAAGGTCAGTCCAGGGGCGTCGGCGGGCACGTGAAAAACGGCTATTCCTTCATCACCAGCCGTTGGATCCACTGTCGCAACCACGCTGTAACCCAAGTGCCCTTTCAATTTCTCTCTCTGAAAAACCTCGGCCGGACCGGCAGGTCCTGCCCAGATCTTGTGCCCGTTGAGGAGGTAGCCATCCCCCTTGCGCAGGGCCTTGGTCCTGATGGTTTTTCCCTTGAGCGACGGGTCTTCTATGTTTACGCCGCCTTGTGGTTCGGAGATCATAAGGGCCGCCGTCCAGCAATCGTCGCTGACCAGTTTTTCAGCGTATTCTTTGACTTTTTCTGCATTTCCCGTGGCCAGAAAAGGTCCAAGCACGGCATGGGGTTTTGCCGCATGGAATGCAAAACCGACATCGCCCCGGGATAATTCCTCGTTAAGCGCCAATCTCAAAGCTGTCGATATGCCCAGCCCGCCATAATTTACCGGAACTCCGGCCTTCTGATATCCGATGGTCGTCAGCTTGGCATAAAGGTCATCCAGGGTATCTTCGGCAAGCTTTTCATCTCTATGCCAGCCACCCTCGAGGTCCAGTCTCTTCGGAAAGATTTCTTTTTCAACAAACTTAACGATGGTTTCAAGCATCGCCATTTCTTCGTCGGAAATGAAAAAATCCGAATATCTGTTTTCGAGTCGGCACATGTCGTATTTCATAATGTTTTCTCCTTCAGTCTGCTGAAACGTTTAGCACCGGCAGCTCCATATTCATAAGGTTTCAGGCGTATCGGATAAGAGGGATTCGTTTTTCAGTCTCCTCTTTTTTTCGCATCCATCATTTGTTCCAGGCTGTTGACCAAGGCAACAGCGGTCTCCATATCCTCAAGGTTGCAATCCACCGCTTCAATATCCAGTGGGACCGTGAGATGTTTTTTCAATTCTTCGATGAAAAGGCGGTCTTCATCAGGATCATACAAAACGCTGCCCTCCCTATCGAGGGAGGACCACCCCCGCAAAGGAACGATCAGTTTGATGGGACCTTTGGCCTTATTAATTTTTTCTGCATAGAGTTTGGCCCCTTCAAGCATCTCATCCAAAGGAAATCTGGCCATGGACCGCATGGCGTCTATTTTGTAAACCCGGCCGGAGGCAATATATTTTTCTCTATTGATTCGGGTGGGACCCGCACCGGTTATGTTCAGGCAGCAGGGCGCCCACACCTGGGGTATCCCCCTTTCGCCGGCGGCATCCAGCCTTTCCATGCCGGCGGGTCGGTTTCCCTTGAATTTTTCTTCGATCAATCCGGCAGGGACAATCTCGATGGCTGCGTCGAAAAACCCCTGGGATATCAAACGGTCCATGGCTTTGTCGCTGACGCCCTGCGCGTGAAACAGAAAGGTATGAAAGCCCTTTTCCTTGAGCAGTTCTTCGACATTTTTAGCGCACTGATCCGAAAAACCGATTTCAGTGACGGCAACGGAAGGGAAGGGCAGCTTGAGGGATCTATAATCGGCCGTCTCTTCCACCATCCCCGAAATAACGCCGGCGACCTGTGAGATAGCATTTTTGACAAGGTCGTTCATGCCGGCAATTTCCATGATGACCTGCATCACCACGGCATCTTTTGCACCGAACCATTGGGATACATAAGCCGGCATCGCGGCAGGAACGGCCATCACCTTTGGCAAGCCGAAGGGCAAAGCCGACATGACCTGGGACCCGATCAGGGCGATGGTAGCTCCACCTAAGGACACGATGCCATCGAGGTTTCCTGATGAAATGAGATCCAGCGCCTTCAGCCGGGCGCCTTTGCTCATGGCATCGGTAATATCGAATCGATCCCGCGAAGCAATGATGTCATTGATGTCCCGGCCGGCCAGGCGTGCAATTTCATCCGGCGTGACTTCAGCCTTGAAGGGCGCTTTTCCCCCCATCCCGACATCCATCAGAATAGCCTGATGCCCTCGGGATTCAATGGTTTCCTTCAGATGCTTTAGCTGGTCACCCTTGGTATTGGCGGATCCGATAATGACTATTTTTTTCCCCATGAGATGTCTCCTTTTTTACATGGCTCCTGTGCATGTGGATCAACGCATACGGCTCAGCATAAGATCGAGTATCTGATCCATGGGCTTTTTTTGTTTTGCGATTACCTCGGGCCGCGCCTGCAGCATCACGATATTTTCCGGGCAGGGTCGGTCTTTTTCAACAGCCCATTCCGTGTCCTGCGGCACGCCGAAATGCTTTTCAATGGCGATTCCCAATCTTCCCAGTGCTTTTATTTCCTCATCGGTCACGCAGAATGACGATTGCATTTCCGGTGTCGTTTCTTCCTCAACAACACCTAAGGTCTTGAACCTGATATAATTTTTTTTTGTTCCCAATTTTTTTTCGATGATTTCAAGGGATTCCTTGTCAAGAATGAAGACATCCGGCATGGCCTCTCCTCCGACAACGCTCTCTCCCAGCCCCCAATTGGCCTCAATGATCATTTTAGAGGTGTCTCCCGTGTTGGGATCGGCCGTAAACAGAACCCCTGCAGACAATACGTTCACCATTTTAATGACAGCTACCCCGATGGGATCGCTTTCAAGAGGGGCGCCGACCCGTTTTCGTGCCGACAGGGATCTTGCGTTGAAGGTGCTCGACCAGACTTTGATAATATGACGGATAACCTCTTTGGGGCCGATGACGTTCAGATGGGTTTCAAACTGCCCCGGGTGACTTGATGCGCCGGCAGACCGGGTGGAAACCGCTACATTTTCCACGCCGCATTTTTGAGAAACTTCCTCATAAAGCTCAATGATCGCATCACTCAGGTCCGACGGCATTTCTTTTGACTCGACGATTCCTCTCAATACCACGCTGGCCTCGTTGAAATGGTCGATGCTCTCAAAATTGTGATTCAAGGAATTCAGATAGGCTATGATTTCATTGTCCGCTCCGGTTTCCGATATGAATTTTTTATACGCTTCAATTGACAGAGAAAATCCCGGTGGAACCTGTATGCCGATTTTAGCCATTTCGCCGAGGTTGGCACATTTTTTTCCCACCAGATTGTTGAATTCCTGCCCCAACTCTTCTATCCTGTATATGCACTCCACAGACATGTGAACACCCTCCTTATAGATTTACAGAACCATCACTTAAACAGAAGTTGCGTTTTTAAAATTTAACTTATTGAATCCTTATATGCCTTTGGAATAATGGAATAATGGAGTGATGGAGTGGTGGCGTATTGGATTCAGCACGACACTGGTTCCCTGTTTTTCGCAGTACTCCAACACTCCAATACTCCAATTTTAGCAGATCGTTACACACAATAACTATCAGTCCTGAAAGCACCCTTGTTATGGGTTACAGGCCAACCCATCCAGCAGCGTATCCGTTGTCGTCACCCAGCCGAACTTGGATTGGACATTGTGGATTGTTGCTTCCTGAAGTATGCCGGGCCCCAAGGCGCTGACCGCGTCTGAAACCAGAATCGGATAATAATCCAGAAAAAATGCATGCCTGAGTGTTGATTCAACACAGACATTGGTCGCCGTTCCAATGAATATGAGGTGCTTGATGCCGAAGGTCGATAAAACCAGCCCAAGGTTGGTGCCGATGAATCCGTCGTATCGTTGTTTCTTGATAACGATATCTTCCGCTGCAGGCTTCAATTCTTCTATGATTTCTGCGCCCCATGTGCCGTAGAGATAAGATTTATCTCTCAGTTCAGGATGCTGTTTGATGAGCTCAAGACCCTTTGATTTAAGATTGAAAGGCGATCCCTTTGGACCGATTTCGGACAGATCGGCGCTGCAGCCCATTTGAAAGTATATGATCTTACATTTTTTTTGTCGGAAAGCGGTAATGATTTTTCGGCAGGGCGCGATGATGCTTTGGGTTTTGCTGATATCGTAGCCCGCCCAATCCATATAGCCCCCCTGCTTGGCGAAGGCGTTTTGCATATCCACGACGATCACGGCGGTCTGCGCCAGGTTGATCTCAAACGGCTCCGGCTCTGTGGCGATTATTCTGCTGTGTTTGTCAGACATTCATCAATCCTTTTCAACACTTAATGGATAAAAACGATTCCAACGGATAAAGCCCTGGGTACATTCTCCGGAATGACACTGCGGCTGATGGGATAGATATCCCATCCCACCCGTGTCACAAGACCATATACATCGATGCCGACCGCTTCCATGGACGGACGGGCTTTTAATGGATAGGGACACTGGCCGCCGTCCAGTACCAGACATCTTTTTTGTCCGCACAGCGCTTTTTTACAGCTTGCCTGTCCAAAACCCATGGCAAGGTAATATCCGCTATGAAATGCAAGGGTTTCAAGACTTCCGACAACTTCCAGACATTTTTTAGACCAGGATGCCGAATCACGACGTTCCTGCTTGGAACCGGCAAAGTGAGATACCGGGTCGACATCCAAAGCCAGCAAAATCGCATAGCGGTATTGGGCGATTATCTTTTGCATCACTTCCGGGGACGGTGTGTGTGGCGGGCAGTGGATACAATGATTATAATAGGGACAAAGGGGGATGGAGCACTTCAGACGAACCCGTTCATCCGCCTGCACCCAATCGGCTGAAATCACTTCCGCCATGGATGCACCCCACTCGACGGTTTTATTTTTGAAATCCGTCAGGTTCTCAAGCAGCTTTTTTTCAGGAATATTCAGCTTGATGGCTGCCAGGCTTCTGTTTTGATCCTTTGGCACGATCACCCCCAAAATCGGTGTTTCTGCGGTGCGTTATTTCCCCTTGCTGTCGAAGATTTATTGCAGGCGTGATCATATGCAATATGTTTCCAAATTGTCAACAAAAAAACGCGCTGACCATGCCACCGTCGTTATATGAACGCTCCGAAAAAAGAAACAGTGAGTTATCTCAATGGATGATAATGACAGTATGGCACAAAATACGAGGATCGACGAACCCATGCGGTTTGTTTTTAGGGCATGTTTTGATAGAAAAATATTTAGTTGACAAATAGGAAACATGAGATTATATGGTGAACGATAAAGAAATGATATTTTTCCATAAGCAGACAAGAAGACTTCCAATATTCGACGGTTAGCATATTTTTTATCTCGAATCGCAAGACAGTCCTTAAAAATGGATAAACCACCATTCCCCGGGGCGCCATGATCAGATTTTTACGGGATCATCTATTCACAAAAAGCACTCAAATTGGGTTGAAGAAAGGAGAACGGATGGGTTCTGATCAAATGATATTTTGGTTTGAGGACATCGGAAAAGAGCACAACGATATTGTGGGAAAAAAATGCGCCAATCTTGGAGAGATGATGCGCAGGGGATTGAATGTTCCTCCGGGGTTTGCCATCGCGATTGATGTGTACCGGAAGTTTATCCGGGAGACCAAAGCGGCTGATGAGATGTCACGTTACGTAAAAGGGCTTGGTGATGTAAGAGGCAAAGGTATCGATATATTTGAGGAAATGAGTCAAATCCTCCAGGGCGCCATCGAAGATAAAGCGATGCCACCCGCCATTGAAAGCGAGATATGCCGCTATTATGAAGAACTCTGCCAGCGGATCGGGGTGCCGGATGCTGCCGTTTCGGTGCGATCTGCAGGTACGGAGAGCAGACCGGGCATGTTCGAGACCTATTTAAACGTACGGGGCGGGGAAGACGTTTTAAAAAAGGTCATGAAGGTATGGGCAAGCGCTTATACGCCACGGGCCATCGCTTTTCGGGTGAACAAGGGTTTTCCGATCTTGGGCGATGAACTGGGGGTTGCGGTTCCCAAAATGGTCAATGCGAGAGCGTCGGGTGTGGGGTTCACGGTGGATCCTGTTACCGGCGAAGACAGCAACGTCATTATTGAAGCCAACTGGGGCTTGGGCGAGGGTGTTGTCAGCGGCGCTGAGAGTGTCGACGGTTTTGTGGTGAAAAAAGCCGGCCTTGAGGTGACTGAGAGGCACGTGGGACACAAATCCAGACGTTTTGTAAGCACAGCGAACGGGGCCGCCTGGGAAGATGTGGATCCGGATAAGCAAAATGTTTCGTGTCTGCGCGATCAAGAGATCAGGGAGATTGCGAAAATTGCCGTATTCCTTGAAGAGCAGATGGGATGTGCCCAGGACATGGAATGGGCCATCGACCGGGATCTTCCCTTTCCGCAAAACATTTTTCATCTTCAGGTGCGCCCGGCAAAGGTGCAGGCCAAAAAACAGGCATCAGCCACGGATAGGATTCTCGATTTGATTGCAGCAAGGTATCAAAGACCATAGTCTTCAACCTTAAAATAAAGAATGACACGCGCTATAAATAGTTAAAACGGTCGAGGTTGCTTTTTCAGGGAACAACCCATATGCCTTTAATGGCGAAAGGAGAGAACCATGTCGGAAGAACAGAGAGAAAGGATGAGCGTCTGGGATGCTACGCCAGGGTTTGAATTTATTGAGGAGGTAGACATTGCCGAGAGGCACTCCTGGTTCCTTGACGGGACCCACAGTGTACCGCCTTGGACACCGTTGTTTGGATGGTTCTGGGTGAACTACTGTCCGCATGGAACCAAGGCCATCTGTGAGGAATTGAGCATTCCCACCTGCAAAGGCTGGGAGATGCGGTACATGAACGGCGGTTCCTACAATGCCTTTCACATCGTCCGGGACCCGAAGGAAATCGCGGAGCGCGCGGTCAAATTTCAAAAGGCGCTGCGACCGTACCTTGAGGACTTTGACGGCATTTGGGCGGCGGGGAAGAAAGAACTCCTGAGCATGTACGATAAGCTCAAGGCGCTGGATGTTGATACTGCCACCAACCTTCAATTGTTTCACCACCATTATGATCTGATGATGACGTATATGCGGATGTGGGAGATCCATCACACGGCGATGTTCTCCTCGCACAGTGCGTACCTCTTGCTGACCGAGCTGAGCAAGGAACGTTTTGGCATCAGCGACCAGGATCCCGCGTTTCAGGATATGTTGGGGGGCTTTCCCAACAAAGTGTATGAAATGGACAAGGACCTCTGGGAATTCGGGCAGCTTGCATCGTCAATGGGTCTGGCGGATACCTTCAAGGAAAACGAGCCTGAAGCCATTATTCCAAAGCTCGATGAATCAGACAAAGGCAAAGAGTGGTTCAAAAAGTTTATGGATTATTTGGAGACGGACGAGGTCGGCGGATGGCGCATGAGGCGGGCCAACGACTTTACCGAACCTTACTGGTTGGAGGACCCGGCAACGCCCATCGGCGTCATAAGAAACTTCATTATCAGCGGCGCTGCTTATGAGCTTGAAACGACCCGTGAAAAGCTTGCTAAAAAACGGGAAATAGCGATTGCCGCCTTCCTTGAGAAGGTCCCTTCTGCCGATAAAGATCTGTTTGAAGACTTGATAAGATTGTCCGGCAAAATCAGCGCTTTCAGCGAGGAGCACGACCTTTATTGCGAACTCATGGTGCATGCCTTGATGCGACGCGGCTATCTGGCGATCGGCAAAAGACTCGCCGCAAAGGGGACTGTCGACAGGGCAGAGGATATTTTTTTCCTGAATCCGAATGAAATCGATCGCGTCGTCATGGTTCCTGAAAGTTACGACATGCGCTGGCTGACGAATAGAAGACGTGCGGAGTGGGAAGAGTGGTCAAAAAGACCCAACCCGCCGCTTTTTACCGATCGGGGCAGTTTTGAGGAAGCGGTCGTGAAAGATCTGCTGGCCTCCGGAGACTCCGTAGCCATAAAGGTTGTCATAGGCGAACCGCCTGTTGTCAAGGAGGAGCTGGGAGCGAGCTTCTTCGGCCTGTGCGGCTGTTCGGGCGAATGCGAAGGACCGGCCCGGGTGGCGGTGAATTATGAGGACTTAAAGCAGGTACGGCCGGGTGAAATACTGGTTTGCGCAGGCACGAATCCAGCCTGGACACCGGTTTTTGCCATCGTCAAGGGGGTCATTTCGGACAGCGGAGGAACACTTTCCCATACGGCGATCATTGGCCGTGAATATGGTATCCCCACCATCGTCAATACGCGTGAGGGCACTGCAAGGGTCAAGACAGGGCAGCGGATCAGAATGAATGCAGGAGAAGGTGCTGTTTACATACTGGATAACTAAAGGAGGACCGGATGTTTGCAAGGAAAGTCTTGGGATTAAACGAGGCGCAGCAGGCCGTGGAAGTGATTCTTAAAGAGGCATCAAGGAATCCGGGGCGACCGGTATCTGTTGCCGTTGTCGATCATCAGGGTGAAATCGTTTGTTTCGCAAAAATGGACGGGGCGACAGCCATGTTCAATTATATGGCCCTCAAGAAGGCCAGAAGCAGCGTAACGACCGGGATGAACACCCGCACCTGGAACCAATTTTTAGGTAAAAGGAATTATACTCCGGATGATTTTGTGCCGGATGCAACCCGTATACCGGGGGGGATAGCCATTGTCGAACCCAAGGCAGGAAACGCCGGTGAATCAGGGCCCGGTGAGAATGTCGTTTATGGCGGCATCGGCGTGAGCGGCTTGAGCGGGAATGAAGATGAAGCATTTTCCATCATGGGACTTGAGGCTATTCAAAAGGCTGTCTGGGGTTAATACTGCCTACGGCGGTATTAAATTTTTCGGCAATCCCAACGGGTTTAAAATTTTAAGAATTGAAGATTCCTCGCAGCAAGCTGCGAGGAATCTTCCACCGTAAGGAATTCTATCTATTTTGATTCGCTCGCTAACCCCGCGGCAAGCCGCGGGGAGTGCGCTCGCTGTTGCGGTTCAAACTGAAAAATA
This sequence comes from uncultured Desulfobacterales bacterium, assembly GCA_964435695.1. GTDB lineage: Bacteria > Desulfobacterota > Desulfobacteria > Desulfobacterales > B30-G6 > CAYTAQ01. The sequence goes on from CAYTAQ010000013.1 coordinate 16,846, forward strand.
TCCCTTTTTAGGGGTTATTCCAAAGCCGGGCCCTTTGGACCCGGATGCTTTACACTAAAGGGCTCTTTATGATGAAGACGGACGTTTTGATCATTGGCGGCGGCATCAGCGGGGTTGCAATTGCCCGGGAGCTTTCCAGATATGAAGTGGATGCAATCCTTGTCGAGAGAGAAGCGGACGTCGGCTGGGGGCAGACCAAAGCGGGCTATGCCATCCGCCATCCGGGCGTCAGATGGCCCCCTGGATCGATAGCACAGCAGATGATTGTCCAAGGCAATCAGTTGATGGATCAACTCATAAGGGATCTGGACATCGAATTCAAACAAGTGGGCGAACTGGTTTTGGCCTTTGACAGGGAGGAATTGGCTTCCCTGGAGAGAATGAAAAACCAGGGGCATCAAATAGATGTTCAAGGTCTTGAAATCATTGAACCACATGAGATCAGACGCCTGGAGCCCCAGGTGAACCCTGCCGCCATAGCAGCCTTGTATATGCCGACGGCCGGGGTGTTCAACCCCTTTGATCTTTTATATGCCTTCTATGAAAACGCCCGGGACAATGGTGTGCATATGATGATGGATACAGACGTTCTGGGGATCATACCTGAAAAGAGTCGATTCATTGTCAGGACCACGCAAGGTGAAATTCAGACGGATACCATCGTCAATGCCGCAGGGCTTCTGGCAGATAAAGTTGCCCAAATGGCGGAGACCGGCGATTTCGAGATTACCTCCACTACCAAAGGGTCATGCCTGGTTTTAGACGCCCGTCTGGGCAATGTTGTGCAACATATCGTGACCGGACTGCATGATCCGAAGACATTGATGCGTTATAAATTGGTAACCCCGACCTTCCATGATAAAATTCTGCTCTACACCTCATTCTCTGAACCGGCCCGGGGGATCGAAGACCGCGCAGTGGCAAAAAGAATTTTTGAGGTGACGGTTAAGCATGCCAGAGATCTGGTACCCGGTGTGGATTTTGAGGGAAATATTATTGCCGCTTTTTCAAGTATTGCAGCGAAGAATAACAGGGGAGACTTCATCATCGAGCGTTCCCAAAAATATTCCGGACTTATTCATGCGGCGCCCACGCCGCCGGGACTTACCGCTTCACCGGCGATCGGCAGGCGTGTGGTGGAAATACTTAAGAAAAGCGGTCTTGCTTTAAGAGAAAAAGCAATATTCAATCCCTGCCGCAGCAGCGCGAAATCGCTGCGAAACTCATCCCCGACGCAGATCAGCGACCTTGTAGATCAGGATCCCCGCTACGGGCGGGTGATCTGTCGATGTGAACAGGTAACCGAAGGAGAAATCGTGGATGCAGTCAAGCGGGGTGCCACCACCCTGGACGGAATCAAATTTCGCACACGGGCATCCATGGGAAAATGCCAGAGCAATTACTGCAGTCCTGCGCTGGCAAACATATTGGCAAGAGAACTGAACCGACCCCTTGGCAGTATTACCAAGAAGGGACGCGGTTCAAACTATGTGGATACCAAATCGTGATGCGTGGTTCGATGAACGAAAATCCTATGTGTCTGGATGTCGCTATTATCGGAGGTGGCCCTGCGGGCATCTCCGCGGGTTTGGAACTTTCGAAACGGTCAGAGTTGAATATCGCTCTTTTTGAAAGAGACGAGCTGCTTGGCGGCATTCCGCGGTCGTGTCATTTTTTCTTCGGATTGCGCGATCAAAAACGACTTTATACAGGGCCGGCCTATGCGCGCAAACTGAACCGGCTTATACGCGAGACATCGGTTCAGATTCATACGGGCGCCATGGTGTTGAATGTGATCCCCGGAAGCCCGGGAGAGGTTCATCGTCTCGATGTCCTGTCGCCAGAGGGTTTGATATCTTATAATAGCCGGTTTGTCCTTTTAGCCACCGGGTGCTGTGAAAGCTCCCGTCATGAAAGACAGATCCCGGGTGCACGCCCTTCAGGGATCTTTACGACAGGCACCCTTCAACAGTTGATCAATCTCGACCGATTGCGGTTCCGCGGCAAACGCGCCATCATTGTCGGGAGTGAACATGTTGCCTTTTCCAGTGTATTGACCCTGAAACGTGCCGGGGTGTCTATCGCCGGAATGGTGGAGAAATATCCTGAGCTTCATTCCTATTCGGTTCTTTCAGAGACGATGAGGCGTTTTTACGACTTTCCGATATACAAGGATACGTCCGTCGCCGAAATTTTAGGAAATAAACAGGCAACGGGCGTGGCGCTTTTCAGGAACAAAGCGCAGGAAACGTTTCAAGTCAATTGTGACTTGGTTGTTCTTACAGGAAGATTTCGGCCTGAGTCGGCATTGATAGAGAACACGTCTATTGATCGTGATCCATCCTCTTCCGGTCCGGCGGTGAACATGGATCTGCTGACTTCGGCGCCCAATATTTTCGCTGCCGGGAATGTCCTGCGGGGTGCCGACATGCATGATTTGTGCGCGCTTGAAGGCAGGCTTGCAGCCCAAAACATCTTGAAAAGACTTACACTTCCAGAGTCCGAAACCGACCGATGGATCCCGCTAAGGGCGGAACCGCCTATCCGATATGTGGTTCCACAAAAACTGGACCCCGGGCAAATAAGGGAGGGATGTCTTCGCAGGATGTTTCCCTGGCCCGCCATTCAGATTGAATTCACGCTCAAAAACGGGGCTGTGACAGCCATGTCCGGAACTGAGAGGATATGGGAAGGTTCATTCCGCAAATTGATCGCCAACAATCGTTATCCACTTCCGGTTGAGAAGTTTGATTGGAATCGGGTGGATTCAAGATACGGGATTGTATTGAAAATCAGACACAATATGTTTCCAAATTGTCAACAATAACCGCTATGTTCAAGGGACCAGCGTCCTTCGCCCGGACATGTCGGGAAGTGTGAAAGCCGACGCACAAAACAGAATTCTTCCATTCCCACCTTATATCCGTGCGGACGATAAAAATTGACCCGCACTGCGATGTTTTCATGACGGCCTGCGCAGCAACCTAATTTTTATTGGTTGACAAATAGGAAACAAGCGACTATAAAAAATAGTCTATTCTGGCGAATTGACAGGAAAATATCAGGAAAACTTCCAAAAGAAAAGGAGATGGAAAATGTTGCATCCAGCTTATGATCTATCTTTTTATGAGCACGATGATGAAAAAGACCTCAAGGTTTATGATGTCATGCTGTGTGATGTCGTTCACGGGAAGCCCCCCTTTAAACCGCTTTATATCGGAATTGGGTGGTACTGGTACGTCTATGCGATTATGCATGCCGCCGAAACGCTCCAACTGCCGACCACGAGAGGGTGGGGGTATCGGGTGCTGGACGGATATCCCTATCTCACGGCGATTCGAACATCAAAAGAGGAAGCTGTAAAGCGTGAACCGGTTTTCAGGGAACAAATCAAGCCCTTTATCGAGGATTTTGAGGGTGTCTGGACGCCGCTAAAAACAGAACTGATCGAAACCTACAAGACCGCGTTGAAATCGGCCGGCATTAAGGAGTGGGATGATATCCGCAACATCAGCAACCTCACGCTCCACGATTTATTTCTGGATTTTACCTACGTAATCAATCGCAAGGAAGCCGAGTATCACATGCTCATGCTGGTGGCGGCCAATTATATCAACGGCCTGTTCCAGCAGATGTGGTTCGAGTTGTTTAAAAAGGAGGCGCCCATAGACCCGGATTTCAGTCGGTTGATGAGTGGGTTCGAGGCACAGGATACGACCGTTGTCAGGGAAATGTGGCGATTGGCCCGCAAAGCTCATGATATGGGTCTGGCAGATGCCTTTAAACCGGAAGACGGTGAAGCCGTTATCCAGGAACTGGGAAAAACCGAAAAAGGACGCGAGTGGGTGGCAGGCTACAAATCCTTTCTCATGGAACACGGCTGGCGCTGCGAACGGATGCATGCATATGATACACCGGCATGGGTCGAGGTACCCAGTCTGGCCATCGGCCGGGTCAAAGTGCTCATGTCCCAGGAAAGTTTTGCCTTTGACAGCGAAAGAGCGCGTCTTATCGAAGCACGAAAGAAGGCTGAGGTAGCCGTGTTGGAAAAGCTGCCGGCCGAACAGAGAGCGTGGTTCAAAACCTTGATGGATTCGGCACAGAAGGCCGGGTTCTGGAGTGAGGACCATACCTATTTTTGTGACTTCTATGTCGGCGCGCTGGGGCACATGATTTTTACGGAAATCGGCAGGCGTCTTGCCGCAAACGATTGTATCGATGAGCCTGAAGATGTTCATTTCCTGCACCCCAATGAAATCAGAAAGGCGGGTATTCCCATGGCACTGGCCAATCTGCGACCCTATGTGGAGAGAAGGAAGGAAGCATGGCAGAAGGCTTATGACGCGGATCCCCCACCGTTTATCGGTGATATTACAAAGGCGCCGGAGGTGCTGAGGAGCGATCCGACGCTGTCGGTGTCCACCCAGCTCCCCATTGTCAGGGAAGAGTTGAAAGCCGATCTCTACGGCGCAGCGGCCGCCCCGGGCTACATTGAAGGCGTTGCTCGGGTGATCATGGATGCCAAGCAGCTGTCCGAATTGAAAGAAGGTGAAATTCTGGTTGCTCCGGGAACATCCGCGGCATGGACCGTGGCCTTCAGCTTTATCAAAGGACTCATCACCGATGGCGGCGGCGCGTTGTCCCATCCCGTCATTATGGCCAGAGAGTATGGCATACCCTGTGTTGCCGGCTGCCTTGAGGGCACCAAGAAGATCAAAACAGGCATGAGAGTGAAAATCGACGGTGATCAGGGCGTCGTTTACTTGCTGGATTCGTGAGACTTGTTTCATCAAAAATCCGGTTATTCCATGGAAGCCGTCTCTGTTACGAGGCGGCTTCTATATCTTAATAGGTTATAGGCCCGAAAAATTATAAGGAGGAACATCAACACATGAAGGAGATCAGTTTTGTCGACCAAACCATACGCGACGCTCAGCAGAGCCTTTGGGCCTACCTCATGAGCTCGGATATGATTATGCCCATCGCACCGGTGATGGACGAGATCGGGTATCATGAAATAGCCACAGTAGGAAGCATGGGCTATGTGGTTCAGGTTCGGTATTTCAATGAGAATCCCTGGGAGAGGCTTCGCGCGCTTTCAAAGATAATTACCAAAACACCACTGCGCGGTTCCTACATGACTGCAAGCCTCGCTTCATTCGATGTCGACACCCCCAGGGATGCCATTGCCCTATGGATCAAACGCCATGTGGCCAACGGCGTTAAAAGCTTCTGGGTGTGTGATTACCAGGTCGACATGGACCGGTTTTATTTTTTTGCAAAGATTGTCAAAGAAGAGGGAGTGCGGTGCATTCCGTCACTCATGTATACGCTCAGTCCTGTCCATACCGATGATCTCTGGGCTAAAAAGACAAAACTCATTGCTCAGCTGAGTGATGTGGTGGATGGCATCATGATTGAGGATGCCGGTGGCCTAATTACACCGGAACGCACCACGAGCCTGATAACCACCGTTAAAAAGCACTGCAATGGACTGCCCGTCGAGTTTCATTCCCACTGTACGACGGGACTGGCGCCTTTGTGCTATCTGGAGGCCATTAAGGCCGGCGCTGATATTTTGCATACGGCGGTGGCACCGCTGGCCAACGGCACATCACTGCCTTCCCTGGAGAATATTTTAAAAAATTCCCGCCGCATGGGCTATAAGGACAACATCGATGATGCGGCCCTGGAAACGGTCTCCACCCATTTCAGAGAAGTTGCCGAAAAAGAAGGACTCCCCATCGGTACCCCACCGGAATATGATTTATACTATTATGATCATCAGGTGCCCGGCGGCATGATGACCAATCTGAAACGGCAGCTAACGGAGATGGGCATGGAACACCGACTGGAGGAATTCCTTGAGGAGATTGTACTGTTAAGAAAGGAATTCGGATATCCGGTGATGGCTACTCCTTATTCACAAATTGTGGGCGCCCAGGCGGTGGAGAATGTTGTCAACGGCGAACGCTACAAGAAGGTGCTGGACGAATCCTTCAAATATGTGCTGGGACATTATGGTGAGCCGGCCGCCCCCATTGATCCAAACGTGATGGATCGCATTATGGCGTTGCCGGAAGCAAAAAAATTCATTAACTGGCAGCCCATGGGAAGAAACAAATCGTTGGCGGAGTTGCGTGATGAAGTCGGCCATGAATATTCGGATGACGAGTTTCTGCTCAGACTGCTGATACCGGGGATGGCTGCCAAAGGAGGCGGTGCCCAAAAGAAAAAGCCTAAAAAGGTCTTGCCGGCCGCAAGTACTGGAAAGGTTATTTCGGGGACATCACCGCATCTCCCCATGGCATTGAGCATCGATGTGGATGGTGAGGTTTTCAACGTTACCGTTTCGTCGTTGGAGAATTCCGACGGCGGTATTTCCGGTGAAGAAAGCCAGACAGTTAAACCCAAACATCAACCCAAAGAAATGCCTCCGGGAGCCGTGCTGTCAGCGATGGCCGGCCTGGTGGTATCGGTTAAGGTCAAGGTTGACCAGCCGGTCAAGAAGGGCGATGTGCTGGTGACGGTGGAAGCCATGAAAATGATCAGAGATGTCAATTCTCCTCACAGCGGCGTTGTCAAAGAAATATTCGTTGAGGATGGGGAAATGGTTGAAGCCGAAGATTTGTTGATGGACGTGGAGAAGGCAGATGAATAAAATACTCATAGCCAACCGCGGCGAGATAGCTATCCGGGTTATGCGTGCCTGCCGGGAAATGGGAATTGCTTCTGTTGCCGTTTTTTCAGAAGCGGACAAGGATGCACTCTTTGTGAAATATGCCGATGAATCTTTTCCCATAGGCCCTGCGCCTTCTTCCCTGAGCTATCTCAACATCGAAAAGATTATTGAAACCGCCCGTCATGCCGGTGCCGATGCCATCCATCCCGGATATGGCTTTCTTGCGGAGAATCCGGCTTTTGCCGATGCCTGCGACACGGCGGGTATTACATTCATCGGGCCGTCGAGCAGGGTGCTCGAACTCATGGGGAATAAAATCGCCGCCCGTCGTGAAATGAGAAAAGCCGGAACCCCGGTTGTTCCGGGTACGGATGAAGCCACGACGGATGATGATCAGGCAAAGCGAATCGCCGGCGACATCGGCTATCCGGTCATTGTCAAACCCTCGGGAGGAGGTGGCGGCATCGGCATGACCATCGTCAAAAACGAGGGAGATCTGCTGAAAGCCCTGGAAGCTTCCAGAACCATCGCAGAAAAATCCTTTGGTTTGGCGGATGTCTATATTGAAAAATACGTTTCAAATCCCCGACATATTGAGTTTCAGATTCTGGGAGATTCACAGGGAAACGTCATTCACCTGAACGAACGGGAATGTTCGATTCAACGACGATATCAAAAACTGATCGAGGAGGCGCCCTCTACTGCCTTGACGCCGGAATTACGTCAGACGATGGGGGAAACCGCAGTAAAGGCAGCCCAACATATCGGTTATCAGGGGGCGGGAACCATCGAGTTCATTTTTTCCAATGGAGAATTTTACTTCATGGAAATGAATACGCGGGTCCAGGTGGAGCACCCGGTAACGGAAATGGTGACAGGGATCGATATCGTGAAAGAACAGATTCGCATCGCTTCCGGTGAACCGCTCAGCATCCGGCAGGAAGACGTTCTGGTGAATGGCTGGTCTATAGAATGTCGAATTAACGCTGAAGATCCGTTGAACGACTTTACTCCCAGTCCCGGCAGGTTGACCCATTACCGGTCTCCGGGCGGATCAGGTGTCAGGGTGGACAGTGGTGTGTACACCCAGTATGCCATACCGCCGTTTTACGACTCAATGATTTCGAAGCTCGTCACCTGGGGCCGGGACCGCAACGAGGCCATCGAGCGGATGCGGCGTGCGTTATACGAATACATCATCGGCGGTGTAAAAACCAATATTCCCTTCCACCGGGCGGTCATGGAAAACCCACGATTTGTTTCGGGGGAGATTAATACCCATTTTATTGAAAGCGAAACCGGTCTTTTTGACGCGTTGAAGCAGATAGCGGAACGTGAAAAAACGCTGATGGAAAAGATGCCTTCAGGCAGTGATAAAAAGAAAATAGCCGCCATGGCCGCCGCAGCGGCGGTGATACAGATGCATCAGCATAAGTAGTCAGATATCAGTGTTCAGGTTTCAGCAGAGCGCTTTTGCCCCTTACGACTGAAACCTGACACCCGAAACCACAATTGTTTCTTTACGTTTCAGGCCGCTCAATAATCGGCGCCAGCTCCGGCGGCGATATTTTTTTGATGGCTTCATATTCCATGGGGCAGGTGATGAGGCACTCGCCGCATTTGATGCAGAGGGCCTGGTCGATACCTTTTTTTCTTTCCTGGGTTGTAAATATGGCTTTGGTCGGGCAACTCCCGACACAGGCCTCACAGCCACGCATGCACTTGTTCAAATCGATGTAAAAGGCGGTAAGCGTTCTGCACCGCCCTGCAGGACAGCGCTTTTCCCTGATGTGGGCTTCATATTCGTGTCTAAAGTATCGAAGGGTTGTAAGAACAGGATTCGGAGCGGTCTTTCCCAGGGCGCAGAGGGATCCTTTCTGGATATCCAGGCTCATGCTTTCCAGGAGGACCAGATCCTTTTCAGATCCTTTGCCTTTCGTGATGCGATCCAGAATTTTGAGCAGATGATAGGTGCCTATTCTACAAAAGGTGCATTTCCCGCATGATTCCTTTTGGGTGAATTCCAGGAAGTAGCGGGCAACATCCACCATGCAGCTGTCTTCATCCATTACCACCATACCGCCGGAACCCATCATGGCCCCGGCAGCTTCGAGTGAGTCGAATTCGATGGGCACATCCAGATGTTCAGCAGGAAGGCAGCCTCCGGAAGGGCCGCCGATCTGAACGACCTTGAACTTTTTTCTGCCGGGGATGCCACCGCAGACAAAAGCACCGGATCCCTGGAAAATAGAGACCTCGAGATTAAACCGGCTTCCGATATGTTTTGGATGATGTCTTCGGGTTGAAGCTGAAGCGCCTTGACCAGGCCGGCATAACCGCCTCTGGTTATGTAATCGTTGATATTGCCGGGGTCGATGTGCCCGCACAAGCCCAGAACAAGCCGATGCTGCATTTTCACCGGCAGGGAACGCTGATGGTCTGACAGGGATGGATGTGAGTCGGGAAGGTCGAGAATATGGTCAAAAAGCGGTTGACCTTTTTCCAGATGATACTTCACGATCATTCTGGCAATGCCGGGGGTTACTTTTTGATAAACCCTGTGAGGTGAATCCGGTTTTTTAACGATTACAATCGGTTCTGCATAACAGTGCCCGATGCATCCCACGGAAACAATTCGGGCATCCAGCTTGCGCTCCGCCAAAATATCTTCAAAGGCCTTTTTTGTATCAAGGGCGCCTGCGGCGATTCCGCATGTGGCCGCACCGATCAAGATGATGGGAGCGGAGACCGTTCCTCGGTCCGTCCGGCGTTTTTCCGCAGCTTGCAGAATCCGTGTAAACGTTTTTTTATGATGTCAGAGGGCATCTTCTGTCCATACACCATGCGATATCGTTCGATCAATCATATAAGGGCCAAATGAGAATACAGAAGGCAGAAGACCGCACAAATATGGGGAAATCGAAATTCCTCATGGATCTCGGGATTGATTGACACGTGCATACCTGATACATTTCGATCACCAACCCATGGATGGAGATTGAAATGGATACACAGCATTTATCGGAAATGAAAAAAGATTCTCATTTCATTGAACAGAAATTGAGGGAACTCAGCACGCTGGCAGAGATGAATAAAGAAATCCACGCCACCATGAATATCAACGAGCTTCTTCAGGTCCTGGTGGAAAAGGCGGTCATCGGCGTCAACTTTGAAAGAGGGTTGATCTATCTTGTCGACGATCAATTTTTACGCTGTGTTGCTTTTCTGGATCGTGTCAAGAAAGGGAGGGCGTCCACCATTAAAAACTGGGTTGGTTTCAGAATGGACGAAACCGCTGTAGAGGTTTTATCCGTGGAGCGCGGCAAAACCCTGTATGTTAAAGATGCGCAAAAAGACAAGCGGATCAGCAAAAAATTTTTAAAAATAACAGACAGCAAAGAATATTGTGTGGTGCCTTTGATCGGCCGCCACAATGTGCTGGGCGTCTTGACCGGCGATAAATTTTACAGTCAAAAGCCGATACTGCCTGAGGACATCAGGACATTGGAAATGTTTGCCGGCCATATCACGCTGGCCGTGGAAAACGCAAAACTTTACGAGGAAAGGGAGAATTTTACCCGCGTATTGGAAAAGAGGGTTCAGGAACGAACGGAAGAACTCGCGCTGATCAACAAAAAGCTTTCCAAAAGAATGAAAGAGTTATCGACCCTGTTCGAAATGTCCGGATTACTCAGTAAAAGCCTCAAAATGGAAACGGTCCTGAAACACATCCTTTCCATGGTCAAGCAATTGGGCTACCCGATGAGCGCCGTTCATTTATGGGACAGGGGAAAATCCGTTGACATCTATTCCATTGGACTGGAAAAATATAATCAAAAGATCGACATGCTTCCGTTTAAAATGGAGACCTTGAAAAAATTTTTAAACGGATCCAGTCCCCTGTTTATCTCCGACGTATCGAAACACGTTACGGCATCGACCGCGAAACAATATTTTTTAAAAAGGAAAATTCAATCCGCTCTGATCGTGCCGCTGCGTTCCAGAAAGAAGTTGCTGGCGCTGTTGATCTTATATGCATGCCAAAAAGAATTGCTTGAAAAAGACCAGGAGCCCTTTTTCTCCACCTTTGCACAACAGGCAGGCATTGCCCTTGAAAATGCGGTAACTTTTCAGAATATCCTCGACCAGAGAGACCATATGAAAATCATTTCCCAACGGCTTGAGGAGGAAAATACCACCCTGAGAGAAAAAATGAAGGCCGACCTGAACCGGAAATTCATCATCGGGAAGAGCCAGGTCATGAATGATGTCATGGATCTGGTACGAAAGGTTGTCCCCACGACGGCAACGGTCATGATATATGGTGAAACCGGAACGGGGAAGGAACTGATTGCCAATGCGATACATGATATGGGCCCGAGAAAAGATGGGCCGCTGATTAAGGTCAATTGTGCCGCCATACCTGAAGACCTGCTTGAAAGTGAATTGTTCGGACACAAAAAAGGCGCATTTACCGGGGCCGATAACCGGAGAATCGGTATGTTTCAGCTGGCTGAAAAGGGAACTATTTTTTTGGATGAAATCGGCGACATGTCTTTAAAAACACAGACCAAGCTGTTGAGAGTGCTTCAGGAAAATGAAATTCAGCCCTTGGGATCGGAATCCCCGATTCCGGTAGATGTTCGGGTGATTGCCGCAACCAATAAGGATTTACAAAAAAGGATGAAAGACAACCATTTTCGACCCGACCTGTTTTACCGGCTCAATGTATTCCCGGTTACATTGCCCGCTCTCAGGGAGCGAAAAGAGGATATCCCGGAACTGGTGGAATTTTTTCTTGAAAAATACCGGCATCTGAAACCGGATCGGTTTGATATCGACCCGCAGGCGCTGGATGTGTTCCTGGGGTATGCCTGGCCCGGAAACATCCGGGAACTGGAAAATATCATCGAGCGATTGATGATTGTTTCCAAAAATGACATCATCACCCAGCAGGACCTGCCGGAAGAGTTGCGTCAGGAAGGGTCCCTGGAAAAAACAGTCAAATCCTTGAATGTGTCGGTCCTTGAATTTAAGAAAGAGATGGTCCAGCAGGCGCTTGCCCAATCCGGCGGAAAAAAATCCAGGGCGGCCGACATGCTGGGGATGCCCCGATCCAATTTTTCCCGCTTGATGAGGCAGTTGAAACTGCGTTAAAAGTTATCTATATGATAGCAAAAAGTTATCAATAAGATAACAATATTTACCATTCGTTCGTTCCATCCCAGGCCTTGGATATCTTTATACACCTAATATTATTTATAAAATTGCTATTCGCCACATCCGGCACAGTTATTGCTGTTAAAAGCCATAGAGGACAATCTGGTTATTCAATTCAAGCACGAAACCGAATAACGCACATTTATCATGCAATACATATTTATCATGAGAAATGCGGGTTAGGAAAAGGATAGATATCATGGATAAAAAAAGGGAGATCTTGACGGACTGCACCCTCTGTGTTCACAGTTGTGGTTGCAAAGTGACAGTGGATGACGGTGTTGCGCTGCAGGTGGAAGGATTGGCATCGCATCCTATCAACCAGGGACAGCTGTGCACTAAGGGTGAACATGTTTTAGAGAGTGTTTATCACCCGGAGCGGCTGCGTACGCCCCTCAAACGGGTAAACGGACGATTCCAACCCATATCCTGGGATGTGGCGCTGGATGAGATTGCCGAACGCCTGACCCGTCTCAAAAAGGAATATGGTTCCCAAAGCCTGGGTGTCTTCAGCGGGTCCGTGGGTGTGGAAAACATTGAAATGGCCGGCCTGACGCAGCGGTTTAAAGCGGCTTTCGGCACGCCCAACTTTTTTTCCGTGGAAAGTGTCTGCTACCGCATGCGCATTCGCACCCGTCAAATTACCTTTGGCAAATACCCCACCGAAGAACTCGACTCGAACCTCTATATCCTCTGGGGACACAATCCGGACGCTTCTGATTTTCCGCTCAAAAATGCTATGGCCGAAAACCTGGCAAAAGGATCCAAACTGGTTGTCATCGACCCCAGGCGCATTCCACTGGCTGACCAGGCAGACATGTACCTGCGTATTCGGCCGGGGACGGACGGGGCCTTGGCGCTGGCCATGATCCATGTCATTATCAACGAGAAGCTTTATGATGAGGCGTTTGTAACGGAGCACACGCTCGGTTTCGAGAAGCTGCCAAAGCATGTTCAGCCCTATACGCCTGAATGGGCCGAGGAAATTACCTGGGTAAAGGCTGCGGACATCCGTAAACTGGCACGCCTGTTTGCACAAACAAAAGGCGCCGGTATTTATCAGGGAACGTGCACCCAGGATCAGACAGCCAACGGCACCCAGAACAGCCGGGCATTTGCAGTCCTCCAGATTATCACAGGAAACATCAACGTGCCCGGGGGGTGGGTCATCAGTCCGCGGCCCTATCTGGGAAATGTGAGTCTCAGCGGTGAGGGGGATCCGTTGGGTGCGGCTGAATATCCGCTGTTTGTTGAAGTCTGGGGGCGGAAAAGTCCCTATGGCGTGGTGACCATGGTGCCGGAAAGTATCCCGGACCGGTTGAAGGCTTTTCTGGTCGTGGGCGGCAACCCCCTGCTTTCCATGCCGGACAGCAACGCTTTTCGCGAGGCTTTCAGGAAGCTCGATCTGCTGGTGGTGTTCGACATGTTTATGACGGAGACGGCCAAAGAAGCCCATTATGTGCTGCCTGCCTGTTCGCATCTGGAAAAGTGGGGCGTGGCCTATACCTATAATGTATGTCATTGTCTTCCTTACCTCATGCTTCGCAAAAAGTGCATCGAACCCTTATATGAAAGCCGGTCTGAATGGTGGCTTTACACGGAACTGGCCAAGCGTCTCGGCCTGACGGAATTATTCCCGTGGGCGTCAGAGGAGGAACTGGTTCAATTTGAGCTGGCACCCACCGGCTTGTCCTTTGATTATCTGCTCAATGAGAAGCCCGAAGGAGATTATTATCAGATCAAAACCTATCGGGTTGAAAAGGACATGCTGAAAACGCCCAGCGGCAAAATCGAAATTTACAGCGAGGCATTGGCCCATGTGGGATTCGATCCTCTGCCGACCTACACGGAACCGGCAAGAAGCCCCATGACCTCGGACAGGATTTTTCTGGAAAGATATCCGCTGATCCTCAACACCGGCCACCGCAATTATTACTATACCCACAGCCAGCATCGCAACATCGCTGCGCTCAGAAATGAATCGCCTGAAGCGGAAGCTGAAATCGGTCCGGAAACGGCCAAGACATACGGCATCGAGAACGGCGATGTGATGCGCATAAAGACCAATCGCGGCCAGGTGAAAATGAAAGCGCATGTGGATAATCGTATTGCGGAAGGCGTTGTTTTCGTCCCCCATGGCTGGTCCGGAGAAGCGAATGTCAATCTCCTTACTGATACGGAATGCCGGGAATGTATTCTGGGATATCCGGATATGAAGTCATTGATGTGCAGCGTTGAAAGGGTGCCGGAAAGCAGCCAGCCTTGGGTGCGAAAGGTTGCCTAGACGCCGAGTTGCGGGTTACGGATTTCCCGTTTCCATGCTTGGGAATGCATGTGTGGCTCGTTGGCCATATGGCCTCTATAACATATTTTAACAAGAAAACACGAAAGAAGAAACACACGAAACAATCAATAAAATTTCGATGACAATGAATAAATCCAGCTCAAATCTGAAAGGTTCTTGTTTATAAAGCCTGGGGATTTATCCCCCAGGCTGAAGTGAAAACCCAAACGTCCTGAAGGGATGTCGTAACAACCGGAGCATGCTTCCGTTAAGCTGAACTATACTTGAATTGACAAGACAGACATTAAGATCAGGACGTTGCTTGACACCATGGTATCATGGTTTTTCAGATACCCTTTTTGCCGTTGATGTGGAGAAACCTCAAGTTTTAAAACTGATTGTAAACCTGTGGCACATGGAGATAATCACCAGCCAAGCCAGATTAAAGATACCATAATCGGTACATGCCAAGTCAAGTAAATCTTGCGTCGAGGGTTTGTAAAGTCATTTTCGTCTTTTGACAGTTAACCCGTAACCCGCACCCCGCAAGTTCGCTATTGCCAAACAATCAAATATCGTTATAATGCGCGGCATGATTCAGAGAATTTACTACGGTTGGATTATTGTGGCTGTCGCCTTTGTTTCCATGGCATTCTGGTGGGGAATCAACTCCAGCTTTTCCGTCTTTTTTGTAGCACTGCTGGAGGACTTTTCCTGGGGCCGGGGGGAATCCGCGGCCGGGATGTCTTCTGCCGCGCTTGCCTACACCGTTATGGCGCCCCTGGTGGGTGTTTTGATCGATCGTTTCGGACCGCGCAAAGTCATGGTTCCCGGGATCGTGATATTGTTTGTCGGGCTATTTTTATGCACCACCATCCACTCCCTGGGGCAGCTCTATTTTTTCTACGGATTATTTGTGGGGGTCGGTCTTTCCAGTATCAGCATGGTGGCCTTTACCGTGATCATTGCGCAATGGTTTGAAAAAAAAAGGGGCTTGGCCAACGGCATTGCCAGTTCCGGCATGGGCATGGGGATGTTCTTATTGGTGCCGCTGTCACAAAAACTTATTTCCACTATGGGATGGCGGAGCGCCTATATGGTTTTGGGTATATTGGTGGCTGCCATTGTTCTGCCCCTGAATCTGTTTTTCCTGAAGCACAAGCCCCAGGATATGGGGCTCAGACCGGACGGTCTGGATTGCGAAACGCCTACAGGGGAAATTGACAATAACTGCATTCCCGAAGCTGCGAACCAAGCAGGGGGTGGCAGCGCATTCTTACGAACACTCAAATTCTGGGCATTGATTATATTTACGTCCATGTCCATTATGAGCATCTGGATTCTGATTGTTCACAGCGTCCGTTTTCTAGTGGATCAGGGCATCGACAAAATGGCGGCGGCATTTATGTTTGCCATGGTCGGCATTATTTCCACGGTCTTCCGTATTTTCTGGGGATGGCTTTCCGACCGCATCGGCCGCGAACCGACATTTACCATCGGGATTTCCTGCCTTTGCCTGAGCATTGTCTCGTTGATGCTGTTAAGTTATACCGGTTTCAAGCCATTGGCATATATGTTTATGGTTTTATTCGGTATGGGATGGGGCGTTAATTCACCTACGGTTGCCGCGACAGCGGCAGATTTGTTCAGAGGCAGAAGGTTCGGCTTGATTTATGGCCTGGTGGAATGCGGCATCGGCACGGCAGGCGCTTTTGCTGTCTGGATTGCAGGGGTAATTTTCGATAAAACCCAGAGTTACCAGGGTGCTTTTATCCTGGCCATTTCCACGGCTGTTCTTTCCATCATCTTTATCTGGATCGCTGCGCCCCGCAAAGCCAACATAAAAGCCTAAACGAATGATGTAATGAATTTGACTGAACCGAGTGGTTGGGGTATGAATATAATAAAAATGCAAAGCACGCCGATTCGGATTTTTGATTTCGGAAACGAGATGCTTTGTGTATATCATTAGCCGAAAGGGGGCACGCAATGGCGAAGGAAATTATTCTTTACAATTTAAGGGATGATGTTAGCGATGAGGATTACAGAAAATGGTGTGAAGCGTACAAAGGACCGGTATTACTTGGTCTGGAATCGGTGAAACGTTTTACACTCGTGAATATGTTAGGCGGGGTAAAAGGGAATGGAAAGGAGGGTGTGCCGCCCGAGGAAACGAAACCCCCATTCAAATACATTGGAATACTGGATAGCACCAACCTGGAAGCCTGGAATAAAGATAGAAATTCGAAAACATTCAAAGAAGAATTTTTCCCCCAGTGGTTTTCCAAATGGGTCGCAGATTTTTATGTCCTCGCTGGTATGGAAGTCTATGACGGTAAAAGTGAATAAAACCGGCGAAGCCCTAATCCGGGTAAAAATTCGTACCAGTCTGGATTTTAAAAAGATTTTTGGCCAGGGGAGATTTGAGGTGACCGTGACCGAGGGGATTACGCTCAGAGGCTTTCTCAATCAACTCGTCAATGAGTGGGGCGATGAACTGGCGTCACGCTTGTTTGAACCGGACGGCAAGACTGTTTTACCACGCATCATGCTGATGGTGAACGGTCAAAACATCAACTTTTTGAACAAGTTGGATACCGTCCTTCAGGACGCGGACGAAGTACTTATCCTGCCGCCGGTGGCAGGGGGGTGAAATTAGGGTCATTTCTCAATTCCTTGAGCCCTGGAATCCTTGAACCCTTTCAGCGATTGAATCGGGGAAAAATTTTATTGCCCATCCTGTAAAGAATAAAAAATCTATTAAGAAGGAATCAACACCCAAACAAAGGAGGCATGCCATGTATCAAGGTGGATACACCGGAAAAATACTGCGGATCAATCTGACGAATCAAACAGCGACAACCGAAGATCTGCCTGAGGAAACAGCAAGGAATTTTATCGGCGGCGCCGGATTCGGCATCAAATACCTGTTTGATGAGGTGCCGGCCCATACGGATGCGCTGGGGCCGGACAACAAGCTCATCTTTGCGCCGGGGCCTCTGTCGGGAAGCAATGTTCCCTGTGCCAGCCGCATGGCGGTGACGGCCAAATCTCCCCTTACCGGCGCGGTGGGTATGGCGCTGTCCGGCGGGCATTTCCCGGTGGAGCTCAAGTTTGCGGGATATGACGCCATGATTGTAGAGGGAAAAGCTGAAAAACCTACCTATGTCTGGATCAAAGACGGATCCGTCAAGTTCCGTGATGCGCAGAAACTGTGGGGCATGAAAACCACGGACACCCAGCAGATCATCAAGAACGACCTGAAAGATCAGAACATACGGATCGTCTGTATCGGTCCGGCCGGTGAAAACCAGATTAAAATTGCCTCCATCATCAATGAATGGCGGGCCGTGGGCCGGAAAGGGCTGGGAGCGGTTATGGGTTCCAAGAATCTCAAGGCGATTGCAATCCGCGGCAGCGGCGAAGTCAAAGTCGCCGATGCTGACAAACTTAAAGCTGCCCGGGATCTATTTGCCAAGGCCATGAAGGACAGCGAGGTGCTTTATCCGGCGTTTTCCAAGATAGGAACGCCCATGGTCGTAGACCACACCTGTCATATGGGTATTTTTCCCACCAAAAACTACACAGCTACCGGAGCGTATGACCCCATCGACAAGCTCGGGGTTGAAGTTCAAATGTCGCGCAACGTGGGCAAAGAGCACTGCTATGGATGTCCGGTGGGATGCAGCCAGTTGAAACTGGCCAAAACAGGCGCCTATGCAGGTATTCTTACCGAAGGACCTGAATTTGAAACCATGTATTCCTACGGTGGCGTCACCGGCGTGGAAGATATCGATGCCATTATTGCCGCAGACCGGCTGGCTGATGAACTGGGTTTGGACACCATGTCATCCGGTGTAACGATCGCCTTTGCCATGGAGCTGTATGAGAAGGGGATTTTGACCAGGGAAGACACCGGCGGCGTGGAGCTCAATTTCGGCAACCACGAAGCCATGGTTAAAATCATACAAATGATGGCCTATCGTGAAGGGATCGGCGATCTGCTGGCGGACGGAAGCCGGGCGGCGGCTGAAAAAATCGGAAAAGGCGCAGAAAAGTATGCCATGCATGTCAAGGGCCTGGAACTGCCGGCCTATGATGTCAGGGGCGCCAAAGCCCACGGGCTCAACTACGCGACATCCTATACCGGGGCCGATCACTGCAGGGGCTATGCATTTCAGGAGATCTTCGGGATTCCGATTCCCAAGGAAGTGGATCGTTTTGCAGCGGAAGGCAAGGGCGAACTGACCAAATGGAACCAGGATGTGCGCACCGCCACCACGGACGCACCCACCATGTGCGCCTTTTTGCTGGACATGGCCGTGCCGGGGATAGCGACGCAAAACACGGCCGCCCTGCTGGCAGGTATTACCGGTTTTGCTTATACGGCCGAGGAGATCCAGACGGTCGGTGAGCGGATCAACAACCTGGCGGCCGCTTTCAATGTTCGCGAAGGGTTTTCACGAAAGGACGACACCCTGCCGGAGCGTCTGTTGACCGAGCCGATCCCGGGCGGTGCGTCCAAAGGGCATTTCATCAGCAGGGTGGAACTCGACCTCATGCTGGATGAATACTATGCCGCCAGGGGATGGAACAAGGACACCGGTGCGCCGATGCGCGAAAAACTGACCGAGCTTGGCCTTGGCTATGTGGCTGATCAGCTATAAGGTGCTAAGCGCCCATCCGTAATTTTTTTGGGATGGGCGCAAATTGATAAAAATTATAAAGTTATAAAACGATACGCTGCCGGCGGTGAAAGGAGCAGGATAAGAGCAATGAATATGTCGAATGTGCTTAAAGATAAGGTCGTTTTGGTAGTGGACGACGAGGCGGATGTTCTGGATACGGTTGAAGATATCCTGGGTGACTGCATCGTTAACCGGGCCGGTGATTTTTCGACGGCTCAGCAATACTTGATGAGCTATACATATGATATCGTAATTCTGGATATTATGGGCGTCAATGGATTTGAACTGCTGCGAACTTCCGTCCAAAGGGGATTTCCCACAGTAATGTTGACGGCGTATGCCGTGACGCCCGACGCGCTGGAAAAATCTATAAAACTTGGCGCTGTGGCCTTTTTACCCAAAGAGAAACTGGCTGACCTGGAGGGGTTTCTGGTCGATGTTGTTTTAGGTGAGGGTAAACCCATCTGGGGGAAGCTGTTTAAAAAATTGAGCAACTATTTCAACAAGCGCTTCGGTCCGGACTGGAAGCAAAAGAAACAGTTTTTCGCAGAATTTGAAGCTGCCATGAAAAAAGAAAATGGTGATGTATAACTCCGATACCTGACATGGATTGTCGGACCTTCAAATTTTCATGCCCTTGCGTTTACGAGGAGCACCGTGATGGCAGCTTTTTTCAACTTACTTGTCATTCTTGGCATCGTTGGCCTCACTGCCCAGGCTTTTATCGGTTTATTCTTTTTTATATCAAGTGTATATGAAAAAGAGCGGCGCGCAGCTGTTTTTGGATTTTTCCAGTTTCTGGGGATGCTTGCCGTGCTCGTCATTTTCTTGATGTTGGCAGGATCCGGATTTTTCCATACCGGCTGGGGGCGTGCCGTACTCTTTGCAGCCACTATTACGGCCGGGATCGCCGCCTTTTTCCTGTTACGGAGAACCGAGCCGAATCAACGGGCACTTCAGGGAAGCAAGGGGTTGATTGTCGGGACGGTGGAACGATTCGACGAAAGAACCCATGTGTTCGCCAGAAATCGATCGCTTCGACCCGGGTCGCCGGAACATGAGGCTTTTTACAGAGAACACCCGGAATATGAAGCTTTTGATGCTGAAAGGAGAAAAAAGGGCGGACCGGTGGGAAAACCAGGAACCATTGATCGGCCCCACGGGGATGCACTCGTGGCCATGACCCTTGCGGGTCAGAAGATGTGCGAATATCTCTCAATTCCTGAAATTTACGAACCTGAGCCTCATTTTGCCCTCAGGGAGAAAGTCGAAAAGAACAAAACAAACCTGACGCCCCGGGAGGCGACCGAACGCGTGAAGGGATATGCCAGGCATATCGGAGCAGCGTTGGTGGGGATTACGGAAATCAATCCGCTCTGGGTCTATTCCCATCGCGGAGAGATATTTCACCAGAATTGGGAGGATTGGGGAAAGGAGATTTCTCTTAACCATCCATACGCAATTGTAATGGCCGAAGAAATGGATCTTGGTTTGATCGGACCGGCACCCCACACGCCCACGGTGCTGGAAAGCATGCAGGTTTACGCAAAAGGCGCCTATATTGCAACACAGGTGGCAGCGTTCATCGCCAACCTTGGCTATGTCGCAACAGCCAATCACCTGAGACACTATGATGCCATTCTCCCAGCCCTTGCCGTGGATGCAGGGCTTGGTGAACTGGGGCGTCTCGGTTATGTGATGACCAAGGAATTGGGTCCCAGGGTGAGATTGAGCGCTGTTTTGACGGATCTCCCGCTGGTAACGGATAAACCTGTCGACATCGGCGGCGTGGATTTTTGCCGGGATTGCAAAAAATGCGCGAACTGCTGTCCTTCCCAATCCATACCCAAAGATGATGATCCCACAGAGCAAAACGGGACATTGCGATGGAAACTGAACGCTGAGTCCTGTTTTGATTACTGGGGAACTGTCGGAACCGACTGCAATGTCTGTATGAAGGTGTGCCCCTGGAGCCATGCCCGGACCTTCCCGCATCGACTCATTGTATGGCTCATAACGCGCAATAAATATGCACGACGGATTTTTCTGGTAATGGACGATATTTTTTACGGAAAAAAGCCCAAACCCAGGCCGGCGCCCAAATGGGCGAAGTACAGACGGCCTGAATGATTCGCAAAAAAATATTATCACGAACGCGCAGCACAGGCGCTTGCGCCGCGTGAGCACGAAAGGACGAAAACACGAAAAAGAAAAAGATTAAAAAAATTGGGTGTCCGATGTTGGACGTTCACGGGTTTATTTTATAAATTGGGTTATTCACTTCGTTTAAGTGGGAAATATAAAAGGTTAGGCATCATATGAAACGCATCGGCATCTTCGGCTGGGGAATCGTGGCTCCTAAATCGCCGAATGTAGAAGTTTTTGAGCGAAATCTGGCGAAAGCCATCACGTGGCTGGAGCCGTTCCAGGGCTTTGGTCCATCAAATTTTCTGGTGGGACGCCCGGAATTCGATTTTTCCGTTTACAAACCCTGGATGGACGAGCGATTCGGTTCCCGAAAATATTCTCAGCTCGATGAGAAAATGGGCAACATGGTCAAGTACGCCATCGCTGCTTTTATTCAGTCTCTCCAACAGAATCCCGGGATAGATAAACTGCTGCAGGAACTGGAGACACAGGCGCATGTCTATGTGGGGACCGGGCTTGGAGACTTTCCCTTGCAGTATGATCGGGTACTGGTCTACTACAAAGCTCAAAAACGTTGGAATCGGTTTTGGTGTCAGGAGGATCAAAACAAGGAGCTTGCCGCTTATCGGAAGGCTTCTGCGCATGAGAAGCAACTCATGCGAGAGCGGTTGGGAGTACCCCCCGACCCTGAGGAGATGGATCCCGCAGATGAAACGCATACGGATGCTCAAGAAACCTGGTATGCTTTCTGGATTACGAAATCCGATGGGTTGAAACAATACCTTGAGGAATTGAAGGCGATCGAAGCGGAAGGTTTAACCGGCGACATCGTTACAGGAAAAATGCATTTGTTCCGAAGAAAAACCGGTGGCCGGCGAAAACTCAATGCCAAATACGGTTGTCCCATCGAACCGTGGAATGCGGTTGACCCAACATTACTCTGGAATATACCCAACATCCCGGCAGCCCAGATATCCATGATCGGCAAGATTACCGGGCCGACCTTTGCGCCGGTGGCTGCTTGTTCAGGATTTGGGACCGCCTTAAAGATTGCCATGAATGCCCTTCAGCTCGGTCAGGCGAAAGTGGCGGTTATCGGGACGACCGATCCCGCGCCCCATCCGTTATCCGTGGGGACTTTTTTCGGTGCCCGTGTACTGTCCCATGACGGACAGGTATCAAAGCCGTTTTCGGGTTTGCGCGGCACACACATTTCCGGTGGTGCCTGTATTTGGATTGTAGGTGACGCCGAGTACCTGATGGACAAAGGATTCAAACCGGTTGGACTGGAAATTCTAAGTGTTTCGCTGACTTCCGATGCCGACCACATCATTACCCCGTCGCAAAAAGGGCCGGCTGCCGCGATTCATGAAGCGCTCAAAAGCGCCGGCATTCAACCGGGTGACGTGGCTACGTGGGACATGCATGCAACCGCAACGCCCGGAGATTGGATGGAGTTTCAGAACGTTCTTGAAATTTTTCCGGACACCACGCGTTTTACAGCAAGAAAAGGAACCTTTGGGCACGGCATGTCCGTTTGTGGGGGCTGGGAGCTGACTGCCCAGCATTTGGGTTTTTCAAAGGGTAAATTGTTACCGATCGATTTTGATGAGAATGAACTGCACGACAATGTCCGTCCCTACCATCACTGTCTGGTCAGTGATGAACAGGAGATCAAAGAGGGCGATATCGCCGGAAAAATCAACATGGGAGTCGGCGGAATCAATGCGTGTGTTATATGTCGACGATGGTAATACCTTTGGCTGTTTCTATGACAGTCGTCATAGACAGCGAATTTATTAGCTGTTAAGTAGACACATATTAGCTATTTTTTAGCTTTATAATAGCCATTTTTACGGCTGTTCGACTCTTGATCTGTGTGCGTCGCTTATTCGATTCCTGAATTTACTCAGAGTTACTTTCAAGCGCACGGCGAAATGCCGGGTGACGGAGATGATGATTTTTATCTAAGTTGAGGAAAAACCGTGAGCGATGATGCGTTGCCGGCAGTGCAGGGATGGCAGAAAAAGGGAACATACGACGAACCCAGACTGTCGGAAATAATCAAGATGTACAAAGAACTAGGTTTTGAGGTTCGTCTTGAACCTTTTGAGCCAAACAACCAGACAGAATGTATGGAATGCATGCGTGTTTCAGCGGATCGCTATAAGGCCGTTTATACGCGCAAAACAAACGAACATTAAAAGAAAGGATTGATTATGCTACTGGAAGGCAAAAACGCCATTATCACCGGCGGCTCACAAGGCATCGGTACCGCGGCTTCTTTGATTATGGCGGAAGAAGGAGCCAACGTTTGTCTGACCTACCGCAAGCACAAGGAAGAAGCCGAAAAGGTAAGAGACCAAATTGAAGCAATGGGTCGCAAATCGATTTGTGTAAAATGTGACATCGCTTCTTTTTCAGAGGCTGAGGCGGTTGTCAACACAGCCCTGAAAGCATTCGGCCGCGTCGACATCCTGGTCAACAATGCCGGCATGAACTGGGACGGCGTTTCCTGGAAAATGACCGAAGAGCAGTGGGACCGGGTTATCGAAGTGAACCTGAAAGGGTATTTTAATTTTACCCGTCATTGTGCACCGCTGTTCAAGGATCAGAAGTACGGTAAGATTATCAATGTGACGTCCATTAATGGGATAAGAGGCAAATTCGGCCAGAGCAATTATTCGGCGTCTAAAGCAGGCATTATCGGGTATACCAAGGCGGTAGCCAAAGAACTGGGCGCCTTTGGTGTCAATGTCAATGCCGTTGCGCCGGGTTTGATAGAGACCGCCATGCTGCGCGAGTCGGAAGCCCGGGATAAAATTGTCGACATGGCGATGGCTGAAATTGTTTTAAAACGCGTCGGGCAGCCCGAAGACCTTGCCAATGTGATCGCCTTTTTGGCTTCGGACAAGGCAAAGCACATCACCGGAGGGGTTATTAAGGTAGACGGTGGCCAATACATATAATAATAAGGAGGAACGATTCATGCGCAAAGTTGCGATAATCGGTGTGGGACAAAGTCATTTTGTCCGAAGCTATCCGGGATCTATCCGGGAGCTGGCATTTGAAGGATTCAAGGAAGCCGTTACCGATGCACAGGTAACCGCCGGCGATATTGACGCCTCGGTGGTCTGCTCGGCTCCGGAATATGATAAACAGCGATCACCTGCCGGGATAATGGCCGAATATCTCGGTTTGAACCCCCAGCCGACGTTTTATGTGGAAACCCTTTGCTCATCCAGCAGCACCGGGTTGCGCCTGGCCTATTCGCTGGTGGCTTCGGGGTTGCACGATGTTGTGGCGGTGCTCGGTTTTCAGAAGATGTCCGAGATATCATCGGCCGAATCTCAGGAGAGAATGGGTCGGGGTGCCGATATTCAATGGGAAAGCCCTTTCGGAACGATGATGCCGGCCTATTATGCCATGTACGCCCAAGCCCACATGAAAAAATACGGAACGAGACCGGAGGATTTGGCGGCTATCCGTGTCAAGGCTGCTACATACGGCCAGGTCAACGAACGGGCGGTTTACCGCAAAGGGGTTACCGCAGACATGTTTACAGACCCGGAGAATATGATGTCCAACGCGGTTGCTGAGCCGTTGCGTGTGGGTGATTGCTGCGCCAACGCGGACGGCAGTTCCTGCCTGATTGTTGCCAGTGAGGATCGTGCCAAAAGCCTGTCAAAAAAACCGGTATGGATTCTTGGCCTCGGTGCGGCAACAGCGCCCGTGAACCTGGCGGGCAGAGACGCGTTTGAGGGGTTGACGGTTGCGAAACTGGCGGGTGAACAGGCTTATAAAATGGCCGGCGTCGGCGCCAAAGATATTGATGTCGCGGAGGTTCACGACTGTTTTACCATTGCTGAGATGATGGCATATGAGAATTTAGGTTTTGCCAAACCGGGCGAGGGGAAAGATCTGATACAAAGCAAAGAAACGTACAAGGAAGGGAGCATACCCGTAAATGTAGACGGTGGACTTCTTTCCAAAGGACATCCCATCGGCGCCACAGGCGGTTCTCAAATTCGAACCATCGTACTGCAGCTCAGGGGTGAAGCCGGCGATATGCAGGTGAAAAATCCGGAGATCGGCCTCATTCACAACATCGGCGGTGTCGGGCTGTATGGCAATGTTACCATATTGGGCAGAGACAGCTAAAAAGAGAGGATATAATGAAGAAAGAAAAAGATTTGCGCTTTAATAAATTTGGAACAGTGAGCTTCACGTCGATATCAAAAGTCAATGATTTTATCGA
>CAYTAQ010000014.1:0-19927 GCA_964435695.1 uncultured Desulfobacterales bacterium
CAATACGGGTATCAATGGTGGGTGAATGATGACGGCAATTATTCTGCTATCGGCTATGGTGGTCAGTATATTATGGTGGCAACGGAGATGAATATGGTTGTGGTATTTACCGGTGGCTTACCCGGTGGGAAAATTATTTTTCCGTTTGAATTAACGATGAAATATATATTTCCTGCGGTTGTATCTTCTGAGTCGTTGCCAACAAATTCGAGAGAAGCCGAAAGACTTGATCATTTGGTAAAAAGCGTGTCCACTTCTTTTTCAGATGGTTTTGTCTGGTTATCCAGAGAAGAGGGTATAGCAAAGGACGGTATATTCAGGCGAGCTAAATCTCCAAAATTTAGGTTTGAGTATCCTGTTGGAAGTAAAAAACTTAGTACCACTTCACAATGGCAGATCATGAGAATGAAAACACCATACGGGGTAAATTTTGAAGCATCTGTAATTGCCATTCCGGATAAGCTCAAATTAGAGGATTTCGGACCAAAATTGTATATGGAATATCTTCAAATCATAGGTTCTGATGCTGAGGTTATAGCCAATAAGGAAATAACTTTGAATTGTGGCTCACGCGCATATAGGACAGATATCAAATGGACATATAACGATTATCTTCAATTGACATCGCTGGTCGTATCTTCATACAGAGATAAAAAATGTGTCTATCTTGTTATCCATACCGGACGAAACCCAGAAAAAATTGCATCAATTGTTGAGAGCCTGACATTTGAATAGCAGATTACGATTCGGTAGATATCAGTCACCCGAAAAATCACCGGTGTGCGATTATAATCACAACAGACTGAATCTTGCATTCATAGGCCCCTCCGTGGTACGCTGGGCATGACCAGATGGTATCTAATAACTCCTTGAATTATTGGATAGTTGGGATCGTCTCCATGTATCAAAGATTGATTGATGAATCTTAAAAAAACAGAAAAATTATTTGGCGTTGGATTAAAAGGTGCAATAATTAGTTTATTCTCGCTTGTGATTGTTGTCTATGTTGATCAAACGACGATAAAGACATCTATTACGGACCATTCATTATTCATGAAGACTGCTGGATCTATATTTGTAGTTATTGGATTAGTGCTACATTTTTGGACAGCATGGACATTACGAAACTGGTGGATAAAAAATCAACTCTGTATTCTGGGCCCTTTCAAATATTTCCGTCATCCAATGTATGCCGCCTGGATTTCACTCATTTCTCTTGGTTTTGCGCTCTATCTAAATTCCTTGGTCTGCATACTTTGGGCTATGCTTCTTCATCCTTTCTGGCACTGGCTGGTCATTAAAGAGGAAAAAATGATGCTTGAAATATTTAAAGACGAATATAGTGAGTATGCAAAACGAACGGGGCGATTTCTACCAAGGATATGGCATCAATAATGTTAGTATTTATATTTCCCGTTGGATACCATGACTCTAACCCTTTTATAAAAATTGTCCATCGAACAAGTTACGATAAATATGATATCCTTAAATCAATAATTCCCGGTTAGGTGGTTAAAAAAAATATAGGAGAGAAGTATGAATCTTCAAGAAGAAAACATAAAGATTGTTCAACAATTATATTCTGCATTTGCCAAACGAGACATTAATACAATTGTTGGATTGCTCAGTCCTGATGTTGAATGGGGAGAGCCAGCAAATCCATTCAATCCAGCAGGGGGTACCCGACACGGGCATCAAGGTTTCCTGGAATGGTTAAACATGGGACGACAAGCCGAAGAAATCTTAGTGTTGGAACCGAGAAAGATGCTGACAGATAATGACTCAGTTGCAGTTGTGGGGTACATGAAGTGTTTGGCGATTCCAACAGGCAAAACGTATGAATCAGACTTTGTACATTTAGTCACAATAAAAACTGGTAAGGTAATAAAATTTCAGGAGTTCTTTGATACGTATATCGCTGGTGAAGCTTTCAGACAATAGACAAAGTATCGTCACCAAGCAACAGCCTAAAGACGGACGGCGATCGAGCACCGTCGTTGAACCTTGTTGCAAAATCTCCGATAGCTCCAACGAAAATGTAGATATCAGACCCCTGAAATTTTACCAGTGTGCGAAAATAATCACAATCGACCGAATCTTGCATTAATAGTGGTTCCCATGGTACCGTGGGAATGACCAGATGGTACCCACCAACAGCGAATTTTTGCTGGAGTGGTTGGTGTGGTCGCGGGCCGTGCTGGTCGACAAATTCAAAGGGAGGTGGATATATTGGCTGAGCCCTTCGGGAACGAATCTATCGCCGAAGCCGTTGGAATCTTCAAGTCTCTGCTCAAGTTCCGGACCGTCAATCCCCCTGGAGATGAGCGTGCGTGTATTGGCTGGATTGCTGCACTGCTAAAAAAAGAGGGAATCAAGTCCACCATACTCGAATCGGCGCCGGGACGGGCCAACCTGGTTGCACGGATCAAAGGAGGATCGGAGCCGGCACTGATCCTGACCGGTCATGTCGATGTGGTTGGGGTTGAGGAACAGTTTTGGAGCGTGAGCCCGTTCGCTGCCGAAGAAAAAGACGGTTGGATCTACGGACGGGGTGCAGTCGACATGAAACACCATGTTGCGATGTGCATTGCCACATTTATTGGCCTAAAGCGTCGCAACATCAAGCCGAACCGGGATGTGGTCTTAGTCTGTGTTGCCGACGAGGAAGCGGGCAGCACATATGGGATGAAATGGTTGGTGGAAAACCATGGCGACCTACTCGAAGCCGGTTACGGTCTCAACGAGTTCGGCGGTTTCAATGTCCACCTTCCCGGTGGAAAACAGGTGTACCTTGTGCAGACCGCCGAACGTGGCTTTTGCTGGTTCAAAATCCGGGCACACGGGGAACCCGGGCACGGATCACTGGTGCCGTTCGACAGCTCGGTGCAGAAACTGACTGCCGCTATCCAGAGACTCACAAGCCAGTACCTGCCACACCATGTGGTACCTGAGACAGCCCGGTATTTTGATGCACTGTCGCACGAGATGGGACCGTTCGGCTTTGTAACGAAAATGCTCAAGTGGCGCCTCACCGAAGGGCTGGCCCTGAAGATGATCGGCGACGAAGAGAAGCAGCGCAATTTTATTTCATCGCTCCACAATACAGCCGTCCCTACGGTCATCCGTGCAGGAGAGAAGACCAATGTGGTCCCAGCGATTGCCGAGTGCGAAATCGATGGACGTTACCTTCCTGGATTTAACGAAGAGCAGTTCCTTGATGAAGTTCACCAGGTGATTGGCGATGATTTTGATATCGAAGTAATGCGCTCGGGTCCGCCTTCCTCCAACACAACCGATACACCGCTCTACCGCCTGATTGAAAATGTGGTTCATGAACAGGCTGATGGTGCTACCGTGATTCCCTGGGTCCTCATCGGTTTCTCCGATTCCAAGTGGCTGGAACAACTGGGCGTGACCGTCTATGGCTTTTCACCTGTGCAGTTTCCGCCGGATGTTCAGTTCTCCAAACTACCGCATGGCAACGATGAACGTATCCCGCGTGCCGGGTTTGAGTGGGGTATGGAAACCCTCTGGACAACCGTAACCCGCTTCGTGGAGGAAGACGTTGAATGACCGACAGGAAAACAACCTTGGTGACCGGTGGCAACTTTGCCTGGTAAGAGACGATTGTGAGACCAAATAGATCTATTGATATTTTTTCTATTTCAATAATCGCATTACTCCTACACATCCAAACTTTGTGTGGCTTTTAAAAAGTTATGATACCGTCATTGTCAACTGTGGTAATATCTTTGCTTTTAATTCTGTCAACTCAAGTATAGGTCCGGATACTTTAGCACATGAAAGAGCGGATAAATTCTCTGACGTGCTCTTTCCCACGAAAAATGCCGAAATGGCCTTCGCAGAGAATGTCGGCATCCAGCTCAACCATCCGTTTCAAGGATCTTTGATATTTTACTGGATCCGACAGCAGGTCCGGGTGAATGGGACCGTGAACATCCTGGGCAAAAAGAACCTTTTGCCCGCCGGACTCCATCAGATAAACCACGGAACCGGGTGAGTGGCCCGGCACATGGAGGGCAGTGACGGGATGCGCCCCCAGCAGGATAACCTCCTCGGACCGCGTAAGCCTCACATCTATCTTAAACGGTTTTAATACAGAACCATACCACGATGCCCCGGTAACCTTCTGATTTCCCTTTTCCAGAAATACTGCATCCTTTTCATGAGCGACAACCTTCAGGCCAAGCTGCTGTTTCAATGCAGCGGCGCCTCCGGTATGATCGTAATGGCAGTGAGTAATCAACAGGTAGTCGATAGATTCGTCCACCACGCCGCAGCGGCGTATATTCTCCAACAGCTTATCGATTGCATTGCCGCACCCCGCATCCACAATTGCAGCCTGCCCATCCACGCTTATCAGATACACGGCCGCATCTTCCGGCGCGGTAAATCCGCTTCCGCCAACCTGAAATATATCGTCGGTGATCTTCATCTTAGGTTTTAATTCCCAGGGTTGATCAAAGTATATTTATAATGCGGATAAAGACATAAGCTACTCTTTACCGATAAAAAACGGGCGAAAGGCACTTTCCTCCCGGGTCATGGCAGACCGGATCTGCACCAGAATGTCATTTTGTTTCTCCGGCAGTTTTCCTGCAACGTTAATGTAGTTGGTGTAATGATCACTGGTCAGACAGGAGGATACATCAAGATTTTGGATCAGCAGCTCTGTTTCCCTTAAAACCTCGTGGGGGCTGAGCATTTGGAAGCTCCCCTCCTGCACCTCTTTTAGCAGCGGCGTGTTTATTTTCGGTACAAACGTGCGCAGGCGAATAAAATGCGGATCAATCTCATTCAGTGCACCGGCTGTCTCCATGGCATGGATTTTGGATCGATCTCTGCCGGCGATACCCAGCATCACATATTCGCTCAATTCAATCCCGGCCGCCTTGACCCATCTGCCGGCTTCAATCTGCTGCCGCCGCCTGGTCCCCTTTTTGATGTGTTTTAAAACAGCGTCATCTCCCGATTCAAGTCCCACATGAATCCGGGACAATCCCGCCGCGGCCAGGCGTTCAAGTGATTCAGGTCCTTTTCTATGAATAAATTGAGACGAACCATACACGGTAATTCGCTCCAGGCCCGTAAACGTGCTTTTGGCAAAATCGCAAATCTCACAAAGATCCGCCGTTTTCATGGCGATGGTGTTGCCGGCCGGGAAAAAGAGGGTTCGGACATGTACGCCATAAATCCGGCGGGCTTCGGTGATATCGGCCTTGATGTCCGCCACATTACGAATTTTAAAGCGCGGACCGTTTTTATACACCATACAAAACGTGCACCGATTATGAGGACAGCCAACGGTGGCCTGAATCAACAGTGAGTCGGCTTCACTGGGAGGACGGTATATGGGGCCTTCGTATTGCATGCCTTACTTGACCGGATTCACGAAGCTGCACGGCAACATTGCCGCACACTTGCCGCATACATGTGTCGATTCGGGAAGATCTGAAAAGTATTCGAGACTCAGGCGGTTTTCATTCAACCGGTCCCAGCATTTGTGACGCGCAAAATCATTTTCGCTCAAGGCGTCCACCGGACATCTCTGCATACATTTGCCGCATGGCTTTCCTGCTTTCAGCAGGCAGGCTTCTTCAGTCTCAATTAAAGGGTTGTCACTGAATTTCGCCTCGGTTACTAGGCTCCCCAGGCGGCCGCAGCAGCCGGCCGGCGTGATGATCATGTGATGCGTGCCGAACCGGCCCAAGCCGCACAGGTGGGCCAAATGTTTGTGGGACCATGGCGCCATAAGCTGTTTTTCATCAAAGTTGTGCGTCGCCGGCGTCACGCCTGATTCATGGCCCTTGGTTTTTAAAAACTCCGCGACAGCGGCGGCGGCGCGGTTGATAAGGTCATTGGTCTGCACATAAGCGACACCCCAGTCTCTGCAGGGCCGTTCACCGGTTCGATTTTCTTTCACCAGTTTTTTTTCAAACGGTATAAAGAAAACAACGACTGATTTCGCCGTTCTCAAAAGGTCGTGTGGATGCAGATGCCCATCCATTGCAATTTCGGGTAAAATATCGAATCGCGTATCAATCGGCGCGGTGGCAAGCAACGGTTTCCGCCACCATCCCTCGCTGCCTGATCCTGCAGCTTCGTTTTCAACATACATCTCTAGACATCGCCGTAATTCGCTGATAGTTGTTTGGGTCATAACCACCTCTTTTTCTAAATTTTATATCATCCGAATTTTAACGCTCCCTGTCAATGGTATTTCTTTTTGGAAGGGCACAAAATATATGGATTTCCCACCCGGCGGCCCTCCTGGTTCAGAGGCATGCTTGTGCGTCTGTTTCACTGATTTTCATCTATCCAGCGGCACTCAGCGTAAAAGGAACACATTGCTGTGAAAAGCGAGCGAGCGACTCAAATTTTTCCAGGGCCGCGCCTGAGTCAATAACCCTGCATGCCCTTTCAATTCCCTTTTGCATAGTATCGTCCAGCCCGAAAGCCCAGAAAGCAGCGGCGACATTCAGGACTACCATATCCCTTTTGGGCCCTTTTTCACCCGAAAGAATCCCTTTGACGATTTCAGCATTCTCACGGACATTACCTCCTTTAAGCGCCTCCCGACCGACGCACGTCATCCCGAAATCATCAGGCCTCATGTAAAAGGTACGGATCCGGCCGTTTTTTAAATGAGATATCTTTGTCGCACCGCAAAGACTCAACTCATCGATGGTTTCCTCACCGTAGAATACCAGTGCATCTGTTCCGCCGAGTCTCTGAATAACCTGGGCGATCTTTTCTGTTAAACCAGGGTCATAAACACCCAGAACATGTGTACCGGCCCCGGCAGGATTCGCCAGCGGGCCGATGAGGTTAAAAATCGTCCGGATGCCGATTTCTTCTCTGAGTTTGGCCACATATTGCATGGGGGTATGGAAAACGGGTGCAAACATGAGGCCGATACCCACCTCTTCAATGCTTCGTTCGACATCGGAACTTGAAATGTCCAGATTGATTCCCATGTATTCCAGGACATCCGCAGTTCCTAAGAACCGCGATGCCGGACGGCTCCCATGTCGTACAACCCGAATGCCGCCACCGGCAACAACAAATGTGCTGGCAGCAGAAACATTAAATATCTGGGTCCCGCCTTGCCCTGTATCACTGACTTCCAGTATGGTTTCCGTTTCAACATTGATATCATCCCTGTCAATATTAAGCAGATGATTGCTCAGCTGAAATCGATGAATCTTCGATCGCAAAGCCCTGGCCGCACCCACGACCTCATCCACCGTCTCGCCTTTCATTCTGAGTGCCGTAAGCAAAGCGCCGACTTGAGACGGAGACACCTTGGCATCCAATATCCCTGCCATGCTTTGTTTCATCTCTTTTTCCGAAAGATCTTCTCCCCTTGCCGCTTTTTGAATCGATGCTTTAATCATGTTTGCCTCCCTTTATTATTGATAAGCTTATCATGTTATTGGATAAACCTGTTGAACTGGCTGAGCATTAGAGCACTCACCGCCCGCTTCGCTTACGCCAAGGACGCGAAGAAACTTGTTTTTGATTTTCAGCAAGCCTCCCCCGAAAATCAAAAGAATCCATCCTGCGGATGCAAATAACTTCATTCTTCAAGTAAATCGGTTTTAGCCCGAAGGGCAGGTTGTTTTTCCTGGTCAGCGGTCTCTTTGACCAGGAAAAAGAATACATCCTTTGCGTGCTTGGGCCTTTGCGGTTAATTTTTTACTTTCCATCAGGGATCCTTTCCTGGATTCCGGATTTCATCTCGCTACAGGGCGAGATTCGTCCGGAATGACGGCTTTTTACTAGTTGTGAGACAACCTGCGAAACTCTGCGCTACATCGTTAAGCTAACCGTATCGGGAAAAAGTTATTTGAAGCGATAATGTTAAATTTCTTCTCACTCGACCCCTGGGACCCTGGAATCCTAACACAAAGGCCGTAAGCAGTTCGCCCACGGCCTTTATGCAAAAAAAAACCGCGGGCACCGAGATGCTGCCCGCGGTTGTAGTTGTTATGGTATCTAATTATTCAGCCGGCGGCAACACCTCCCCATGGAAGCACCACCACCAGTTACCCAAACCGGCCACAATGTGTTTAACTGTTATGACTGATAAATTCATGCGCTGTTTATATCGGTCCTTGAAATCCATGTCAAGATATCTTTTGACTCTATCCGTTTACTATTGATAATGTCCGTTTATAAATGAGGATTTTTGCCCAAGATCAAGGCATGCGAAAAAAATAACCACAGGCATATGGCTTATATTCCGAGGATTATTTTTTGAGCATAACACAGATATTGGGCAAAAAGGCCATTTAGAAACGGATATTAAACCGCTACCATCGCCACCCGATAACACCTCAGGCATCGCCCGGCTTCGGCAATGGCATCCGGTGTGGAAAAACCTTCCTCCACTTCATCGAAGATGAATTTTCTCTCTTCAGGCGCAAGCATTTTGAGCTCTTTTCTCGACTGCTTGTTGATATCGCCCAGGTCTTCCTTTGCATCGTATATTTTGATTGTTTTGAAAAGCCTATCAAAATAGTCTTCCGTTTCATATTCGAGAGGCTTGGCGTTGATTATTTTATCGATGCTTTCCGCCGCTCTTTTTCCGCCGGCACATGCACCGATCAGCGCACCGGGCCCTGTTTCACAATCACCGGCGGAAAAAAGCTTGGGTCGTGATGTCTGCTTCGTCACCTCGTCCACAATAATGGTGCTCCAGGCCGTCGTCTTCACGCCTTCCACGCCTTCAAGCAGCGAGAGATCTATCTGCTGGCCGATGGCCGGCACCACGGTATCGCAGTCAAAGACAAATTCGGACCCTTCGATGGGAACGGGCCGGCGCCTGCCGCTTTTGTCCGGGGCGCCCAGCTTCATTCGAATGCACTCGAGCCCCACCACTTTTCCATTCTCTTCCAAAATGCGAACCGGTGTGGTAAGGAAGTGGAATTCAACCTTTTCCTCTTCTGCATCGCGAATTTCAACTTCATCCGCCGGCATCTCGTTGCGGGTTCTCCTGTAAACCAGATGAACGTCTTCTTTTTTGATCCGGAATGAACACCGAACGCAGTCGATGGCCACATTGCCGCCGCCGATCACCACCACTTTTTTGCCTTCAGGATAGGGATCCCTGCCTTCGTTGATATCCAAGAGATATTTCACGCCCGGGATAAACCCCCTGTACCCTTTGTCCTCTCCTTCCACGCGCATGGAGGTGCTTCCTTGGGCGCCGATGGCTATAAACACGGCATCATAATCATTCTCGAGCTGAGACAGCATGACATCCTTGCCCACAGTCATATGGTAATTGATGGTGACGCCCATCTTTTGTATCTGTTCCACTTCGCCCCGGAGAATATGCCGGGGCAAACGGTAATCGGGTATTCCCACGGCGGCCATGCCGCCGGGTTCCGAGAGATGTTCAAATATGGTGACCTCATGGCCCCTTCTCGCCAGATGGTAGGCGCACGTAACACCGGCCGGACCGGCGCCCACAATGGCAACTTTTCCCGTCTTGAGAGATGGTTCGATGGCAAAGGCAGGCCTTTTATGCCTGGAAAGCTCGGCATCGGCGACAAATCGTTTGAGATACTTAATGGATATGGGCTGATCCAGGTTGGCCCGCCGGCAATTTTCTTCACACGGGCGCACACAAACGCGGCCGACAACCCCCGGAAGCGGCAGACGATCCCGTATCACATTGAGCGACGCTTCGAAATCACCCTCCCGGATACATTCCACATAATGCGGAATATCGAGATGGATGGGGCACGCGTCCATACAGGGGGCCGTTGTTTTGGCATGGTATGTTCCCGGTGCGATGGCCGTATCCCCCTTGACGGCTTCGGCAAAGTCATCAATAAAATATTTAAGCGCATGAAGCAGCGCAACAGGACCTGTCTTTCCAATGCCGCATTTTGCGGTCTTGCTGACTATTTCGGCCACACCCCTTAAATAGTCCACATCAGCCGGCGTGCCGTTGCCGCTGCAAATTTCTTCTAATATTTTGCTCATCACTTTTGTGCCGGTCTGACAAGGGATGCATCTGCCACACGACTGATCTCTGACAGACCCCATATATGCTCGGCAGAGATCGACAACCTGAACATCCTTCGATCGAATCACGATACCATCCCATCCGATGAACGCCTTGACGGTCTCATCCTGTTTGAATTGTTCGGGCAAGGTAATTTGTGCGACCGGATCGAAGTCCTTGTCTGTTTTATTTCGATTGTCGATAAGTTCGTTTCCCCAAGAGCTGAATACAATATCCTTCATCATTCACCATCCGATACAAAGAGATCAACAATTATATTAAAAGCCATCTCTATAAAGTCGATTTGAGGGAATATGTCAAGTATCTTCCTGTCAGATTGAGATCAATCATCAATGGTTAATGGATAATTGTTAACAAAAGAGCTTAGGCATTCCCACGCGGAGCATGGGAACGAGATAAGGCACCTTCGTGTCCGCCTTTCTATGGTTCAATATAATATCCGTTCATAAATGAGAATTTTTTTCTCTGAGCAAGGCCGCACAAGCGTTTACGGCGAGGCGCACTTTATGTACGTCGCAGTCTTAAACGCGCGGAGAACGCCGCTCAGGGGAAAAAAGACCATTTGCGAACGGATATTTAGTGTTTGAAGCTCCTCTGCCCCGTAAACACCATCGCAACACCCGCCTCATTGCAGGCTTCGATGGACTGGTAATCGTTACTGGAACCGCCCGGCTGGATGACACAGGAAATACCTTCCCGGATACCGACATCCACGCCATCTCGAAATGGAAAGAATGCATCGCTCACCATGGCGGCGCCGATGAGTCCGCCTTTTGTTGCTGCAACTTTTTGGTCGATTTCAGCCAGTTTCTCCGCATCTTTCATATCATTATAGGAGGTGTGGTATTTCTCGAAACAATATCGGTCCCCGAGTTTTCGATAGGCTTTGTCCCGGGCGATTTCAGCGACCCCCACCCGGTCCTGCTCACCGGTCCCGATGCCGACCGTTATGAGGTCCTTCACATAAATAACTGAATTTGAAGTAATGCCGGACTCTACCAGCCATCCAAAAAGCATATCATCATACTCCCTTTGCGTCGGTTCACGCTTGATACGGTATGATTTGCCCTGAAAGTCGCATGACGCGAGCATGAGGTCGTCCTTTGAGCGGGCGGCCGGAACAAAAGACCATTGTGCAATGATGCCGCCGTCAATAAGACTTTTGAATTCCACACATCGCCGGCCCACAAAGTTCTGCAGCCTGTTAATATTGTCGATGCGGACGACCCTCAGGTTCTTTTTTCGCGAAAATACATCCATAACCCCTTCTTCAAAATCGGGTGCCACAACGACTTCTGAATACTGGCTGGAAATGGCTTGAGCCGTGGACTTATCCACCGAGCGGTTCAAGGCGATGCAACCGCCGAATGCAGCCACCCGATCAGCAGCATTGGCTTTGATATAAGCATCTTCGAGGCGATCCGATTGCGCCACACCACATGGGTTGTTGTGCTTGACGATCACAACAGTAGGCTTGTCGACAAAATACCTTAAAATATTGAGGGAATTGTCCGCATCCGTCAGATTGGTCTTCCCGGGATGCTTACCGGACTGCAGGAGTTCCACATCTGATGCCAGGTACTGTCCCGGTTCAATGGTTTTTGTTTCTCCCAGCACCAGGTTGCCGTTAACCAGCTTGTAAAGCGCTGCTTCCTGCCCGGGGTTTTCGCCATACCGCAATCCTTTTTCCACCTCATCGATAACCCATGAAACTTTTTCATAAAACAGGGTCTGCCGCTTGTCCTTATCCACAAAGCTGATTTCCATTTTGGGTGGAAAGTGGTCCTCCATAATGGTCCGGTACATTTTTTTCAGATCTTCAGGCATGGTATTCTCCTCCATATTTTTTTCGGAACTATCATCCAACTAAAGGTTGTGACCTTTATAGTCCACTTGGGAGTGATGGTGTTCTAAGTAACACAAATAAGGTGTCAGTGTTCAGGTGTCAGAAAATGGCGGGCTCGCTGCCACTCATTTTCCGCTGAATTCCTGAAACCTGAAACCCATTACTCCATTACTCCATCACTCCAGTTTTTTTATCTACCCCCGGTAACATGCTTGTACTTCCGACAGGAATCGGGAGTCCAAAAAGTCGGCAATGGCACGGTCATAGACTGCGGTATGTTCAAACGCTTTTTTTGCCAGCCTGAATCGAAGGTCCAGTGTTGTCGCCCCGTCCTGATCCGCCATGTCCAAAATAACTTCATCATAATCTTCGGGGTCGACAACGGATGCCACCCGTATGAAATTTTTTGCAGATGCCCGTATCATGCAAGGCCCGCCGATATCGATATTGCCCCGCGCCTGTTCCACCGTGACCTCCGCCCTTGAGATAGTCGCCTGAAAAGGATACAGGTTTACCACAACCATATCGATGGGAACGCTCCGGGTCCGTTTAAGGTCTTGCTGATGGGCGTCGTTGTATGTTTCCGTCAACAACCCCAGATATATTTTAAAATCGAGGGTCTTCACCAAACCGCCCTGGGTTTCAGGCTGGCCGGTATATTCGGCCACCTGTGTCAGGTTTTTTTCAAAACCCGTGCCCATAATTTCTTTAAGTTTGTTAAAGGTCCCGCCGGTCGAAAAAATCCGAATCGCCGGGTTCATCTTCACCAGCCGGGGCACAAAAGATTCAAGACCCTGCTTATCCGACACGCTGATGAGCACGTGGTTCACCTTTACCCGGTTATCGATGGTTTCCACAACGTTGATTGACATGGTGTTCTCCCTCTTGCTTTAGTATTCTGCGGTTTTTTGTTGGATATTCGATATTCAATGTTTTCAATCTGATGCTGTATGCTGGTTTCTGGATACTGGATGCTGGTATCTGGATATCAGTCGCTGATGGGTGACACCTAAAGTCATCAACTTAGTTGTACGCTGTTCTTTGTAATGTAGTGCAGGTCTTCAGACCTGCCAAAACGGTACACGAGCAGAGCTAAAGCTCTGCACTACATTATTCAGCTAACGGCATTGAGCGGATACCGGCGAAAATTCCGGTCACCGACCAGCATCCAGCCACTACACCACCCCCTCATGCTCCATTAAAAATCGATCAAAAAATGAAACCATGAAGTCGTGCCGTTCCGCAGCCATTCGCTTTCCCTCTTCGGTCAGCATACGGTCCTTGATCCGTAACAGCTTGACCTTGAATTCCCTGAAGCCTGTATCCTCTTTCGTGTAGGGCCTTGTGGCCTCGATATCTGTATGGGAATTGTGGAGCATGGCGCCCACTTCTCCTGCAAAAAGAAACGCCCGGGCAACCCCAACCGCGCCAATAGCATCCAGTTTATCCGCATCGAACAGAATCTTTGCTTCCCTGGTTTCAGGAGAACGGTCGCCACGAAACCGGTGAGACCGGATACAGTGCAGGATGTTCTTTTTTTTCTCCTCGGTAATGGCGATATCTCGAATCATTCGGGAGGCGATCGCTTCGCCTTTTTCAGCATGGCATACCTGCCCGTTGGAAGCGTCCTGATGGCACCGGCCGATGTCATGCAGGCAGGCCGCGATCAAAAGCGCTTCCATGTCCGCATTTTCAGCAACCCCGATTTTTTCACACAGTCTGTATACCCTGAGCGTATGTTCCCAGTCATGACTGGCGCGCGTCGATTCAAACATCTTTTCCGCCAGAGTTTTTATTTTTTCAACCGAAGCCGGAATCTGATTTTTTGGTGTGGGGGTCATAAACTATCGTCTGTTTCCAGGAGTAGTTGATATATTCTTAACCCAATGACCATTACTATCAACCGATGAGATTTGTTGTCAAGCAGCAGGAAGGCTAATTTCTCAGGTTGATGTTAATTTTTTAATTTTCCATGGCAGGACAATCTTTATACCGGCTGCCACAACTCGCAAAAAAATCATCATTCCGGTTCAAGTTTTTCCTGGATCCCGGCTCATGTCCAGTTTTGTCGGTTTAAGTTTATGGCAATTTGTTGGACATGGCCGGGATGACAAAGCGCAACGCAACGTCATTCCGGACACATCCTGCCCTTTTTCTTTAGGATGTGATCCGGAATCCAAAAAATCGTCCCGATCTGATAATAATTTACACCCACAAAACACCACTATCCTGATAAATCAAATTATCTTTTTAACATTCGCAAATTATTATAAATAATTTATATAAACTTACATTTTTTTCTTGACTTTTTTTCAATAATGTACTTTTATGCACTGAAAGTGGAGAAAAGTGGATATTTAGGGTGACTTATGTTTCGCGGAAGCTCGTTTCATACTATCGACATAAAGGGCAGAGTGATAATCCCAAAACGATTTCGGGATATCACGATGGACAGTGGCAGTATCATGCTCTCCAGGATGGACAAAGCCCTCGTTGCCTTTACGTTAAAGGAATGGGAAAAGATCGAATCCAGAATTCTGGCCCTGGCTGAAAAAAGTGAAAGCATGCGTCGATTTCGGAGGGTTTTTATCGGCGGCGCTTTTGAATGTAATTGCGATAAACAGGACCGTATTCTCATCCCACCGACCTTGCGGGAATATGCTGCGCTGGACAAGGAAATTGTCCTGGTGGGCGTACTGGATCATTTTGAAATATGGTCCCGCGAAAACTGGGAAAAAGAGAATGCGGACATGGAAAAAGACATAAAAAAGGAGGACGTCAGAAACGAAATTGCAAAGTTAGGAATTTGATCCTATGCCCTATAAACATATACCGGTCATGCTTTCGGAAACCATCGCGTATCTCAACTGCCGGCCGGGAAAGATTTATATCGACGGCACCATCGGTGGTTCGGGCCATGCCGGAGCAATCCTTGAAAA
The DNA here is from genome assembly GCA_964435695.1 of uncultured Desulfobacterales bacterium. GTDB lineage: Bacteria > Desulfobacterota > Desulfobacteria > Desulfobacterales > B30-G6 > CAYTAQ01. The sequence continues at coordinate 14,846 of CAYTAQ010000014.1, forward strand.
AATATCTCCGGGCGGGCAATTGATCGGTATTGATCTGGATCTGGATGCAATCGAAAATGCAAAGTCCGTTTTACGACGTTTTGAGTCCGATACCCATTTCTTTCATGGCAATTACATTCAATTTCCGGAAGTTCTATCACAACTGAATATCCTTGCAGTTGACGGCATCCTTCTCGATCTGGGTCTCTCGTTTCATCAAATAGTATCCAGTGGAAGGGGATTCAGCTTTAAAAGAGATGAGCCGCTCGATATGCGAATGGACACCCGTTCCGGTCTCAGAGCGGATGATTTGATCAACAATTTGAAAGAAGCGGAGCTTTCGCATATTTTCAAGGCATACGGGGAAGAACGCTGGTCAAAACAGATCGCCCGGCGGATATGCACCCTTCGGGAAAAGGACCCCATTCGAACCAGCAGGCAACTTGCAGAAATTGTCGCCGGCGCTGTTCCGAAATCCACTTGGCGACCCGGCTTCCATCCGGCAACAAGGATTTTTATGGCACTTAGAATCGCCATCAACAAGGAACTCGAACGGCTCGAACAATTCATGAATACAATGTCGGACTACCTGAACCCGGGCGGCCGTATCTGTATCCTGACATTTCACTCCCTTGAGGACCGAATTGTCAAACAGCATTTTAGAGAATTGGAAAAGAATTGCATCTGTCCGCCGGACCTGCCCCGATGCGCGTGCGGTAAAAAACCGGCGATCCGGATATTGATCAAAAAGGGATTAACGCCATCCCCTGGGGAGATATCAGCCAATCCTCTGGCAAGGAGCGCAAGACTGCGGGTGGCTGAAAAATTAACAATATGACGGAATCTCGTAGCTTAAAAATGACAGGCCTGTGGTTTCTCATCATGTCGGTTTTTATTTTGGAGCTGTTTTTTTATACCTGGTGCAGGGTTCAGAATGTAAGTTTCGGCTATGAAATTTCGAATGGAATCAATCATCAGAAAAAACTGGTGGCGTTTCAAAACAATCTTAAAATCGAGCTGGCACGGCTCAAATCTCCGGAGCGAATCACTCAAATCGCCAAACAGCAGCTCGGATTGGTCATGCCGACTGCAGAAAAAACGATTCTTTTGCCATGACAGGAAACAAAAAAACATACATCAAACTCAGAGTCACCTTTGTCGGTATGTTTTTTTTCATCATGGTTTCCGGAATTGGCGCAAGGGCGGTTTATCTGCAAGTGTTCTGTGGGTCATGGCTCTCTGAAAAAGCGGCCGCGCAATACGAAACAGCATTTATTCAAAAAAGCAAACGGGGCACGATTTACGACCGGAATATGCAGGATATGGCGGTCAGCATTGATGCGACATCAGTGACGGCGGTTCCTTGCCGGGTGCAGGATAAAAAATCCGCGGCAAAACAGCTGTCCAAAATTTTGAAAATCGATATGAAGCATCTCTACGAAAAACTCCAAACCAACCAAGGTTTCACTTGGGTCAAGCGGCAGGTAACCCCCAAAGAGGTGGATGCCGTCAAGGCGCTCAAAATAGACGGCATCGATTTTGTACCGGAATACACCCGGTTTTATCCGAACAAAGAACTTGCAGCACAGGTCATCGGATTTACGGGAATGGACGGCAATGGGTTGGAGGGAATCGAGTATATCTATGACCACGCCCTTCTGGGCAGGGAGCAAAAATTTATCGTGCTCAAGGATGCCCTGGGAAGGCGTTTCGCTAAAGACAAAAGTTCGGCGGCAAAGGACGTCATACCGTTGTCGAGTGGTAAAAACATTATACTCACCATTGATAGAACGATTCAATATATTACGGAGTCGGCTCTGGCGTCATCCGTTATGGAATTCGAAGCAAAATCAGGAATGGCAGTGGTCATGAACCCTGCAACCGGCGCTATTTTAGCGATGGCGCACACCCCCACCTTCAATCCCAATATTTTCAACAGCTATCCGCGGGAGTTATGGAGAAACCGTTGCATTACCGATCCCTTTGAACCGGGCTCCACCATGAAAATATTTACGACTGCGGCTGCGCTGGAATCCGGTATCTGCGGCCCCAATACCATCTTTTTTTGTGAAAACGGTGCATACAAAATCGGGAAGGATACGATTCATGACACCCACCCCAGAGGATGGCTCTCATTACAACAGATCGTCAAATATTCAAGCAATATCGGCATCTCCAAAGTTATGGAAGTTGTCGGCCCCGAAAACCTGTATCGCTCGCTGGTCAAATTTGGATTTGGCGAAAAAACAGGTTTGGGCTGCCCGGGTGAAACATGCGGCAGTCTGACGCCTTTTAACCGATGGACCAACATAGACTCCAGCACAATCGCTTTCGGCCAGGGGATATCGGTCTCAGCCATACAGCTGATTGCGGCAGCATCTTCACTTGCCAATGGCGGCCTGCTGATGAAGCCTTATATCGTGGAAGCCGTAACGAATGATAACGGCCGCATCATCGAACGAACCGAGCCGGTCGTCGTCAGACGAACCGTGAGACCGGACACGGCGAGTGCCGTGAACCGAATCATGCAGACGGTCATTATGGAAGGCGGTACCGGCACAAATGCAGCGCTGGACGGCTATATCATTTCAGGCAAGACCGGAACAGCCCAGAAAATCGATGAAAGCAGAACCTACGCCAACGGGAAATATGTTTCGTCCTTTCTCGGATTTGCACCGGCTGCAAAACCAGCGGCGGTGATTTTGGTTGTCATCGACGAACCCCAGAGCGCGCATTACGGTGGAACGGTTGCAGCACCCGCTTTCAGAAAAATCGCTCATGAGACCTTGCAATATTTGAATGTGCCGCCTGAAATTAAAAAAAACGGATTGCAGCATGCATCCCTGAAAAGCGAGGTGGACGGGTGAAGCTTTCAGAACTTTTACAGGCTGTTTTGCCCAATGACGTGATGGATCCGGAAAATCAGGTCCACGCGGAACCGCATACCATAGGTCGCCCGGAAGCGACCCGCCCGAACCTCAACCGCATGTCGACTATTGAGATCTCCGCCGTTCATTACGACTCCCGGCACATAAAACCGGGAGGTCTTTTTGTTGCGATTCCCGGATTCACAACCGACGGCCACCATTACATCCACGATGCGCTGGATCGGGGTGCCGTTGCGGTGGTAACCCAAAAACCGGTTGTGTGCAACGCCGTAACCATTCAGGTTGAAAACACCCGTAAAGCCCTGGCGGCAATTGCCGCCCGGTTTTACGGCCACCCGTCAGAAAAGCTCCATATTACGGCCATCACCGGAACCAACGGTAAAACGACCACCGCCTACCTCATTGAAAATATTCTGGCCGGAGCAGGAATAAACGTCGGCGTCATCGGTACGGTGAATTACCGCTACAATGGGAACGTCTTCAGCAGTCCGACAACAACACCCGAGTCATTGGATCTCCAACGTATTCTTGCTGAAATGGCGGCAGGCGGCATCACCCATGTGGTCATGGAAGCATCATCCCATGCCATCGATCTTTTCAAAATCGAATGCTGCGAGATGGATATGGGCGTGTTTACCAATCTGACCCAGGACCATCTGGATTTCCACGGCGATATGGACAGTTACTGGCGCTGTAAGAAAAAGCTTTTCACCCATTACCTGGGCAGATCCGGCAAGAAGCGGCGCGCCGTTGCCGTCATAAACATCGATAATGAAAATGGCAAGGAACTTGTCAGGGATGTTTCCTATACCTGTGTAACCACCGGCCGGGCAAAAGAAAGCATGGTCAGATCCCATGACGTCCGAATCGATCTGAACGGCACGCGGGGTGAAATCATCACACCCGGCGGAAATTTTCAGTTCCACTCGCATCTCATCGGGTCTTACAATCTTGAAAACATCCTGTGCGCCGCCGGCGCAGGTGTTGCCTTCAACCTGCCGGTTGAAGCCATCAGAACAGGCATTGAAAAAACATCCGCCGTTCCGGGACGACTTGAACAGGTATCCAATGGTTCTGGAAAATCCGTGTATGTGGATTTCGCACACACACCCGATGCACTGCGGAATGTATTGCAGTCCCTGAAACGCCTCAGGCCGGGCCGGATAGTTTGTATTTTCGGGTGCGGCGGAGACCGGGACAAGGCCAAGAGGCCTCAAATGGGTGAAATTGCAGGAGAATTATGCGACTTCGTTATTGTTACATCCGACAATCCCAGAACAGAACAGCCCGCTGAAATTATCGAGCAGATACTCGTCGGTGTTAAACGGGCCTGCCCTCATGAATATTCCCTGTCGGACGTCCGGAATGGCTTTATTGAAAAAGGACATGCAGCGGAGCCTGATCGAAAGCATGCCATCCGTTTAGGCATCCATGCGGCGAAACCGGGCGATATTGTGCTCATCGCCGGAAAGGGTCATGAAACGTATCAAATCATCGGGACCCGGAAACTCCCTTTTGACGACCGGTTGGAGGCGAAAAACGCACTGGCAGGCAAATACCGGTAGAAAAAATAGGATTCAAAGAAGAACTGATTTTTTAACCAAAAAATTTGAATTTTATAAAAGCGCATGACTAGCAACCCTCAACATACATGGATCGCAGCTGAAATTGTCGAAGCCGCCCGCGGAACGCTTTTATCCGGCAATCCAGATCATGCATTCGCCGGAATCAGCATAGATTCCAGAACAATCAAGCAGGACGATTGTTTTCTGGCCATTGCGGGCGATGTTCACGACGGGCATGCGTTTGTTCCGGATGTCCTCAATAAAAAAGTCAAAGGTCTGATTGTCAACCAAGGGTACAAGGACAGCTTAGCATGGAATTTGATTGCGGCACATAAGATCGTTTGTATCGGCGTCGCCGAGACCCTCACAGCGTTGGGAGAACTTGCCGCCTATCATCGCAGAAGATCCCCTGCTTCAGTGGTCGCCATCACCGGCTCCAACGGCAAAACCTCTACCAGATCCATGGTCGCGGAGGTTCTTGCAAAGCGTTTCAATGTCCTATCGCCTGAAAAAAATTTTAACAACTATCATAATAATTATTCCTATAATAAAGGGAATGAATATTATAATAAAATTAGAAATAATTTAAAAAAAAATATATTTTTTTAATTTATTGTAAGTGTGTTTCACATTTAGTGAACACCAATAAA
>CAYTAQ010000014.1:19937-42005 GCA_964435695.1 uncultured Desulfobacterales bacterium
AAATTTTAACAACGACGTGGGGCTTCCCCTCACCCTTCTCAGGTTGAATCCATCACACGAATGGGCCGTGCTGGAACTTGGGATGAATCATCCAGGTGAGATCAGCCGCCTGAGTGATATCTGCCGGCCGGATATCGGTCTGATCACCAATATTGGTCCGGCGCATCTGGAAGGACTCGGCTCTCTTGAAGGCGTCATGCATGCCAAGGGCGAGCTGCTTGAAAAAATCAAGCCCGGCGGAAAAATCATTTTGAATGCCGACGATCCCATGACCCTGCACCTGGTACGAAAGGTTTCTGAAAAGCCGCTCTTATTCGGCGTATCCGATGCTGCCGATATTCGCGGCATTGATATTGCGGCACATTCAGACGGGATATCATTCACGCTGGACGTGGGCCGGGAAAAAACACGGATCAACCTGTGTACCCCCGGAAAATTCATGGTTACCAATGCGCTGGCCGCTGCATCCATCGGCCATATTGTCGGCATGCCATTACCGGAAATCAAATCCGCCTTGGAAAATTTTACACCAATCCAGGGAAGGATGAATCTCCACCGGATGCGCGGCGGCATAACCCTCATCGACGACACGTATAACGCAAACCCGGGTTCGATGAAAGCCGCCATCAGCACCCTGCAAGATCTTAAAAAAAAAAACCGGGGGATGGCAGTGCTGGGGGACATGCTGGAGCTGGGGAAATCCTCAGGGTCGCTGCACCGGGAAATCGGCTTGTTTGCAGCCCGCGCCGGCATGTCGAAGCTCTATAGCACCGGTAAATATGCTGCTGCCGCTGCACAGGGAGCACGTGAAGGCGGTATGGCGAATAAAGACATTTTTATCGGTACAAAAGACGATATCTTCAGAGAAGTTATAAAGATTCTGGTATCCGGCGACTGGATACTTATCAAAGGATCGCGGGGGATGCGCATGGAAACCCTTGTAAAGGATCTCATGGATGAATTGAGCAAAGGTCAGTCATGATATACCACTTACTATATCCGCTGCATACAACCATCTCGGCGTTCAATGTATTTCGATACATAACGTTCCGCACCATATATGCAAGCCTGACAGCATTCCTCATATGCTTTTTCCTGGGGCCCTGGATGATCCGCCGGTTAAAAGCGCTTCAAGTCGGCCAATATATCCAGGAAGACGGACCGAAATCACATTACACCAAAACAGGCACCCCCACCATGGGAGGCCTTTTGATCATTTGCGCCATTGTTTTTTCGACCCTCTTGTGGGCCAATCTCAGCAATAGTTACGTGTGGATCATGCTCCTGATTATTACAGGCTACGGCGCCATCGGCTTTATCGATGACTACCTGAAAGTTATCAAGAAGCAAAACAAAGGACTCACGGCAGCTCAAAAATTTTTCTCTCAGGCCATCCTGGCGATTGTCGTGGGCGGAGTGCTTTATATGAACCCGGATTTCGATACCCGGGTAACCATACCGTTTTTCAAGAGAATATCACCGGATTTGGGATCGGGGTATATTGTTTTTGCCGCATTGGTTATCGTTGGCACCTCCAATGCCGTCAACCTCACGGATGGATTGGACGGGCTCGCCATCGGCCCGGTGACCATCGCGGCCGTTACATACATGATTTTTGCATATGTCACCGGGCATATCAAAATAGCGGAATATTTACAGATCAATTATGTAGCGGGAAGCGGGGAATTGTCTGTTTTATGCGGCGCCCTGGCAGGAGCCGGTCTCGGTTTTCTCTGGTTCAATACCTATCCGGCACAAATTTTTATGGGAGATGTGGGGTCTCTGTCATTGGGCGGCGCTTTGGGAACCGTTGCGGTGGTGACAAAACAGGAAATTCTGCTGGTTTTGGTGGGCGGACTGTTTGTCATCGAAGCGCTGTCCGTCATTTTTCAGGTGGGTTTTTTTAAGATGACAAACGGGGGCCGCATTTTCAGAATGGCCCCGCTTCACCATCATTTTGAACTCAAGGGTTTGCCCGAGCCCAAAATCATCGTCCGGTTCTGGATCATCGCCATCGCCCTCGCGCTGATATCCATGAGTACGCTAAAGCTGAGATAACAATTGGAAATTGCAAATAAAAAAGTCTTAGTTGTGGGGTTGGGAAGATCGGGTATCGAGACGGCCACCTTCTTAAAAAAGAGGGGCGCCACGGTTATCGCCACTGATATGGCATCGGAAAATGAATTGGAAGCTTCCATAAATCGTTTACGCGGCATGGGCATAACATGGGAGGTCGGAACCCATCGCATGGAAACATTTCTATCCTCGGATTTCATCATCATCAGTCCGGGCGTTCCCAGCACCATCCCCCCCATAGCGGCGGCGATGGAAAAAGGAATCCCCATTCTGGGTGAGCTTGAGTTGGCATCGCGATTCATCTCCGAGCCGATGATTGCCATCACAGGCACCAATGGCAAGACAACCACCACAGGGCTGGTGGGCGACATGCTGAAGGCATCGGGGCAAAGTGTTTTTGTAGGCGGCAATATCGGAACGCCGCTGATCAGTTATGCCGACGGGAAGGAAAAATCAGACCACCTGGTCGTTGAGGTAAGCAGCTTTCAACTCGATACCATCAAGACGTTTAAACCGAAAATCAGTGTACTTTTGAATATTACACCCGACCATCTGGACCGTTATACTGATTTCGAGGCATATGTCGACGCCAAGGGACGCATATTCAAAAATCAGTCAAAGGAAGACACGGCAATCCTCAATGGATCCGATCCCGGGGTGCGCCGCTTATGCGGACAAATCAGCGCTGATAAAATCTTCTTTGGCGGCCGTTCGGATCATGAACAAGGGGCCGAGATCACTGCAAGAGGCATCGGTTTTCATTTTCATTCTCCCGGCGCCGGTTCAACCCATGGTCCCATAGCGGATACCGCAGAAAAAATTTACTGGCCGGCCGGCCAAAAACACGTGCAATGCCGGCACATAAAGGAAAATATATCTGCCGCCTGCCTTGCCGCCTTAACCGCAGGCGCCACCATGAAGGGGATCCGGCGTGCGCTGAATGCCTATAACGGGCTGCCCCATCGTATGGAATACATCGGAATGATCGGCGGCGCGGCGTATTACAACGACTCGAAAGCCACCAATGTGGATGCTGTTTTACGTGCCGTCGAATGCCTGGAAGGTCCCATCGTCCTGATCATGGGCGGCCGCAATAAAGGGAGCGACTTCAGCCTGTTGGCAGACAGCATCCGGCAAAAGGTCAGTACACTGATCCTCCTGGGCGAAGCCGCCGAAGAAATCGCGCAGGCCCTGGAAGACCTGCCCATCATCAAGAAAGTCAAAAGTATGGCGGAAGCCGTCGCAGAAGCCCATGCGTCCGTAGTTGCAGAAGAAAAAGTTCTATTTTCGCCTGCATGCTCCAGTTTCGACATGTATCAAAACTATAAAGAGCGCGGAGACAGTTTCCGGGAAGCGGTGAAGCGACTCAGCCGGCGGGTGATGAAATGAAACAGATCGAATCCATCAAATTTACATATGATACCACCCTCCTGTTTTCAGTTCTCTTTCTGGTCGGTATCGGCATTGTCATGGTCTACAGCGCCAGTTCAGCGCTGGCCCTCAAAAAATTCGGCACAGATTATTATTTTCTCAAACGGCAGGCATTGTTTTCTCTGGTCGGTATCGTGGCGATGGTGGTTTGCGGGCACATCCCCTTGAAGATTTATAAGTCCCTGACTTACCCCTTGCTGGCCCTTTCCATGCTTTTTCTTATACTGGTTCAGGTCAGCGATCTGGGCGTTTCTGCCGGAGGCGCCACGCGGTGGCTGCGCTTCAAGGGTTTTTCGTTTCAACCATCGGAATTCGCAAGACTGGCAATGGTCATGTATCTGGCGTATTCCATGAGTAAAAAACAGGAGCAAATCAAGGACCTCTATATCGGATTTTTACCCCATGTAATTGTCCTGTCCCTTTTTACCGTTTTAATATTCATGCAGCCCGATTTCGGGTCCGTCGTCATCCTGTGTGCCCTCACCTGGATCATGATGTTTGTGGGGGGGGTTGGGTTGCGATATCTATTATCCTCTCTGCTCCTGATATTGCCCCTTGTTTATTTTGTAATGCTCAGCGCCGACTACCGCATACGACGTCTTACAAGCTTCCTGGATCCCTGGCAATATCCCGCCGATGAAGGATATCAAATCATTCATTCGCTGATGGCCTTCGGCACCGGAGGCATCTGGGGAAGCGGTATCGGCCGGGGCTATCAAAAATTATTTTATCTGCCGGAACCGCATACGGATTTTATTTTCTCAGTGATTGGAGAAGAGCTCGGTCTCATCGGCGTCCTGATTATTCTGGGTCTGTATGCGCTCATTCTTTGGCGTGGTATCAGCATCGCCAGAAACGCTAAAGATTCATTCAACGCGTATTTGGCCATCGGCATCACGGTAGCCATTGTCCTGCAGGTTTGTGTGAACATGGGCGTCGCACTGGGATTGCTGCCCACCAAGGGGTTGACGCTCCCCTTTTTAAGTTACGGTGGGACTTCCTTACTGATCAACATGGCTTCCATCGGCATATTGATGAACATCGGAGCAAAAAGTGCCTGGAAATAAATTCATAACCGGCCTCCCGTTTGATACGGGGAAAAATCAGCAGCAGATGACGGTATCTTTTCCGTTCAATGGGCCGAACCGGCTTTTTGCCCCAAAAATCCCGCTACCCCGGGAACAGCGGTTTTTCCGGCTGGTTGTCGCCGGGGGCGGAACCGGAGGCCACTTGTTTCCGGGCATCGCCGTCGCCGAAGAAACATTGGCACGCACCCCGGCCAACAGCGTTTGTTTTATCGGTTCGGGAAGTCCTCTTGAAACAGCCGTTTTGAAATCGAAAGGCTTTGATCATGAGCGGATCCGCATACAGGGTATCAAGGGAAGGAGCTTGATCCGGCAACTATCCGCATTGCTGGAGATTCCGGGCAGTATCAAACATTCCATCGCGCTTCTGAGAAAAATGCGTCCGGATATGGTTTTAGGACTCGGAGGCTATTCGGCAGGACCGGTTGTCATCGGCGCCTGGCTGCTGGGTATTCCCAGGGTTCTTCATGAGCAAAATGTGCTTCCCGGCATCACCAACCGTCTGCTTGCATGCTTTGCAGACCGGATTTATGTCTCATTTGAAAACACCCGTTTTAAACGCTTCAAACAGAAAATACGGGTGACGGGAAATCCTGTCCGAAAGGAATTCCTGGCAGAAATAGCGCCACCGGTTGCGCTTCATAAAGAAACGGAGGCCGTGAAACGCCCCTCATTTACCGTTTTGATTATCGGTGGAAGCCAGGGCGCACACAGCATCAACTTGGCTGTTGTGGAAGCGCTGACACACCTTGCGGATAAAAGCCGATTTGCCTTTGTCCACCAGACCGGCGAATCCGATGAAATGTGGGTACAAAAAGCCTATGCCGAATACGGAATCGCCGCCACGATCCAATCGTTTTTCGATGACATGGCGGCCCAATACCAGAAGGCGGACATGATCATATGCCGGGCGGGCGCCACAACCATCGCAGAACTGACAGCTGTGGGCAAGGGCGTCATATTCATACCTTATCCCTATGCAGCGGACGACCATCAAACCTTGAATGCGGAAAGCCTGGTATCGAAGAATGCAGCGGAAATGATACGCGAGAAAGACCTGGGCGGAAAAATACTTGCCCAAAAAATTGAAATCTATGCATCGTCACCCCAAAAACTGTCTTCCATGGCGCTGAAAGCCAGGCAGTTGGGCCGGCCGCACGCCGCCAGAATGATTGTGGATGATATGTACGGCTTAATAGGGGTCAAGGGGTCAAGGATTCAAGGGGTCGAGTGAAAAATGTATAACAAGAAGTATCACATCCATTTCGTGGGCATCGGCGGCATCGGCATGAGCGGTATTGCCGAATTGCTGCTCAATCTCGGCTATACGGTTTCCGGATCTGATCTCAAGACATCCGATATCACGGATCGATTGCAAAGGCTCGGCGGCCGCATATACCGGGGCCATGCTGAAGATCAGATCCGGGGCGCAGACGTTGTGGTCATATCCTCGGCCGTGGATGCAACCAATCAGGAGATCATGGCAGCGGAACAAAATTCAATACCGGTCATCCCGAGAGCTGAAATGCTGGCTGAGCTCATGCGGTTGAAATACAGCATTGCCATCGCCGGCGCCCATGGGAAGACATCAACGACATCCATTATATCCGCCGTGCTCGCTGAGGGTAAAATGGATCCAACCGTTGTCATTGGCGGAAAGCTCAAGAGCATCGGATCAAACGCCGTGCTCGGGAAAGGCGACTTCATTGTCGCCGAAGCGGATGAAAGCGACGGGTCGTTTTTGAAAATGTCTCCGGCTATCGCCGTCATCACCAATATTGACCGGGAGCACCTGGACTTTTATGCGGATCTTTCGGCGATTAAAACGGCATTTTTAAATTTCATCGAACGGATTCCCTTTTATGGCCTTGCCGTCCTGTGCCTGGACAATGAACACATCCAATCGCTGATGCCGAGTATTAAAAAGCGCTTTACAACCTACGGCATGAGCTCACAGGCGGATATTCAGGCAAAAGGAATCAAATTTGAAGGATTAACAACCTGGTTCGATGCCTACCATCACGGGAAAAAGCTCGGGCAGATTCATTTGAATCTTCCGGGAATCCACAACACATACAACGCCATGGCCAGCATCGCAGTGGGGCTTGAGCTAGCCATACCCTTTCAGGTTATCAAGTCCGCGCTTGAAAAGGCTGAAGGCGTTCAACGCCGCATGGAAATCAAAGGAGAAATCAACGGAATCACGGTGGTCGATGATTACGGGCACCATCCCACTGAAATCAAAGCAACGCTTCAGGCCGTCAAAGAAGCCTGGCCGGACCGCCGCAAAGTCGTGGTTTTTCAGCCGCACCGATATACCAGAACGCAGGCGCTGTTTAGCGAATTCACCCGGGCATTTTACCAGTCGGACGTTCTGTTTGTGCTGCCGATCTATTCCGCCGGCGAGGCTGTCATCAAAGGCGTTGACGGACATGATCTTTGTGAAGGGATCACGGCCCATGGGCACAAAAAAGTCACCTGTGCCGACGGTATCGAGGATGCGGTTTTAAAATTAAGGGAGATGTTGGCCCCGGGCGATCTTCTGTTGACCCTGGGGGCCGGAGATGTCTGGAAGGTTGGTGAGGAAATACTTGAAACGGTGAAATGACTGTTTTGATCTAAGCACTTAACATTTGGTGGAGGACCCGGATAGGCTCGATCGAAACAGAGTAAAAAACGAATATCCAATAATGAACAAGGAATTTCGAATGATGAAGTCTGGAAATCCCCCCTGCCCCCCCTTTTCAAAGGGGGGAAACGCGGGTGGTCTTACGCCGCCAGAAGCTTCGTACAAAGGTGTGATCTGGTTGCGGTGTAACGATTGTAACCCAACCCAAGGCAAGTCCCCCTTTAGAAAAGGGGGATTTAGGGGGATTTGAAAAAACCATTTATCATGACACTCGATAAAACAACACAGCTGTGGCTCAAACAGACATTCGGACAGACTGTCGTCTTTGATGAACCCATGTCCAGGCATACGTATTTTCGCGTGGGAGGCCCTGCCGATGCTTTTGTCAAACCTGAAACCCTTGATGACCTCCTGGCCCTGGTCGGGTGGTTTAAAAAAAACGATGTTCCGTACATGATCATCGGCGGCGGGACCAATCTTTTGGTAAAAGACGGCGGTATTCGCGGTGTCGTCGTCTCCACCGGTAAATGCCTCAATAAAATATTTCATGAAAAAGAAACCGGTGAAAATGTCCTGCTAACTTCAGGTGCAGGCGTGAAACTGCAATCCCTTTGCGGATACGCCGTCAAGCAAGGCTTTCAGGGTATGAATTTTGCGATAGGCATACCCGGAACGGTTGGCGGCGGCATCATGATGAATGCCGGCACCCAATATGGATGTATCGGCGACGCGCTGGATGCCGTCATGATGCTTGATTCTGATCTAAACCGAATAAAAATGGAAAGAGAAAAGCTGAACTTTTCATACAGATCGCTTAACTGGGGTTCGGTTATTGAAGGCGCCCAAGATGCCCAGCCGATTATCCTGGAGGCCGATTTTAGACTTCGCGCATCAAACAGGAAAAAGATTAAAGAAGAGGCCGATCGATTTTTAAAAGAAAGAAGATTGAATCAACCAACGCATGAACCCAGTGCGGGATGTTTTTTTAAAAATCCCGCCTCCGGAAAAACCGCCGGTCAGTTGATTGATTTGTCCGGTTTAAAAGGCAGGCGAAACGGCGGTGCCGAGGTATCCGCCGAACACGCAAATTTTATTGTCAATAAAGGCACGGCAACGGCCAAAGATATTCTTGAATTGAAGGACATCATACAGGACGCCGTATTCAAATTGTTTCAAATCAAACTGGAAACCGAGGTAAAAATTGTTGGCTCATCATCGTAAAAAAAAGATCAGAAAGAATTATTACAAAAACAGTCCGGCAAAACAGCTGGCCCGAAGACTGCATCGAACGGTGAACACCATTAAAGTACTGTTCGGATTGACGGCGGTTGCCGCCATGAGTTTTTTATTTATCTTCGGATACGATCTTTTAACGCAATCCAACTACTTCAAGGCCTCACAATTAACCGTCCTTGGGAATGAACTGTTAACCGACCAGGATGTACTCGATCAAACCGGGCTGTCGGACGGAATCAATATATTTTCCGTCAATCTAACCACCACCCGCAAGCTGCTGCTGGCGCATCCCTGGATTGCGGAAGCAACGGTAAGCCGAGACATCCCGTCTGGGATCAGCATTCACATTCAGGAGCAAGAACCCCTGGCGATTATCGACATAAAACGCAAATTCCTCTTAAATACAAAGGGTGAAATATTTAAAGAATGGAAACCGGCGGACCCAGTCAATCTGCCAATTATTTCCGGACTGGAATTTTCGGACCTGAATGTCGGCGGTACGCCTTACAGCCAGCCTTTCAATGCCGTCATGTCCGTACTGAAACTGGGGCAAAAGAATGGCAGTGTGGTAACAAACAAACAAATCAGGACAATTGAAATAGACAAGGACATCGGTCTGACAATCCACGTGAACAACAGCCTGGGAACCATCAAACTGGGATATGATGATTACCCGAGCAAATATAAAAGGCTTCAAGAGGTCCTCTGTTACATCGAAAACGGCAAACATTTTGAAAACGTTAAATCCATCGATTTGAATAACCCGGATCGCATTGTCGTCAATATCAATATGGAAACATCATCCGCCGTGGATCATAAGGAGGTGTAAGGTGAACGGTCATGAAAATATAGTCGTCGGACTGGATATCGGAACCACGAAAATATGTGCGGTGGTGGGTGCGATTTCCAATGATGACATCAATATCATCGGCATCGGAACAAGCCCTTCCATCGGCCTTAGAAAGGGTGTTGTGGTAAACATTGAATCCACCGTGGAATCCATAAAGAAGGCTGTCGAGGAAGCCGAGCTCATGGCCGGATGTGAAATATCATCGGTATACGCCGGAATCGCCGGCGGGCATATCACCGGGTTCAACAGCCGCGGTATCGTAGCCATTAAAGGAACTGAAATCAACCAGGCGGACGTGGACCGCGTCATTGACGCGGCAAGAGCCGTGGCCATTCCGCTGGATCGGGAAGTCATACACGTTCTGCCGCAGGAATATATTGTGGATGATCAAACCGGCATCCAGAATCCGGTCGGTATGGCGGGCGTACGGCTGGAAGCAAAAATCCATATTGTGACCGGCGCCGTCACATCTGCTCACAATATCGTCAAATGCGCCAACCGCTCGGGGCTGGATGTTTGCGACATTGTGCTGGAATCTCTCGCATCCGGAGAAGCCGTGCTGACCAATGAGGAAAAGGAATTGGGCTCGGCACTGCTGGATTTGGGAGGGGGGACCTCGGATCTGGCCATTTTTTCGGGGAAAAACATCAAACACACATTTGTGCTGAGCCTCGGCGGAAACAATCTCACCAACGATATCGCCATTGGCGTGCGTGCTCCCCTTGCGGAAGCGGAAAGGATCAAAACGAAATACGGCACCTGTCTGTCCCGAAGTATCACCAGTGAGGAAACCATCGAAGTCCCCGGTATGGGCGGGCGTGAACCCAAAAAGCTGCCCAGACAAATACTGGGTGAAATTCTCGAACCCAGAATGGAAGAAATTTTCAGTCTCATTCAGCGTGAAATTTACAGGGCGGGAATGGAGGGCAATATCAATGCCGGGATGGTTATTACCGGCGGCACCGCCCTGCTGGACGGCATCAGCGAAGTGGCGGAATCCATATTTAATCTTCCGGTAAGAATCGGCAGACCCAGTGGAATCAGCGGTCTGACGGATGTCGTCAACAATCCGATGTATGCCACCGGCGTGGGCCTTGTCATTTACGGCGCCCGAAACCAGGCTTCAAAAAAATTCCGGATCAGGGACAATAATATATTCAACAAGGTAATGGGTCGCATGAAAAAATGGTTTAAGGATGTCATTTAAACGATGAATCATCATCAAAGGGAGGAAAAATGTTCACTTACATTGAAAATGAGAAATCTGCCAAAATCAAGGTAATTGGTGTGGGGGGCGCAGGTGGAAATGCCATCAACAACATGATTGCCAGCAAGCTGCGTGGCGTTAAATTCATCAGCGCCAATACGGATGTTCAAGCGCTGGATGTGTCAAAGGCGGAAACCCGCATCCAGCTCGGAGAAAAGCTCACGGAAGGATTGGGTGCAGGCGCAAACCCTGAAATCGGGCGGGATGCCGCCCTGGAGAGCAGCAGGACCATTAAAGAAGCGCTGGAGGACAGCCATATGGTCTTTATTACAGCCGGATTCGGCGGCGGCACCGGTACGGGAGCTGCTCCTGTTATCGCCGAAATTTGCAAGGAAATCGGCGCGCTGACAGTTGCCGTTGTCACAAAACCGTTTTCATTTGAGGGAAAGAAGCGATCGCGGCAGGCCATGGAAGGTCTTGAGGAATTAAAAAAAGTGGCCGATACCGTCATCACAATTCCCAACGACAGACTTCGGGGTCTCGCGTCGAAAAATGCAAAAATGATCGAGATGTTTAAAAAAGCCGATGAAATACTGCTCCATTCCGTCAAGGGAATCACCGACTTGATTATGATGCCCGGCTTGGTCAATCTTGACTTCGCGGATGTGCGCACCACCATGTCAAGAGCCGGCATGGCCATCATGGGAATCGGCATTGCAAGCGGTGAAAATCGCGCCGTAGAAGCGGCTGAACGCGCCATAAGCCATCCATTGCTTGAAGATATCGCCATCAGCGGTGCAAAAGGCGTCCTCATGAACATTACCTGCAACAGCGAATTGACCATGGAAGAGATGACGGCGGCATCTGAACGGATTTATAGTGAAGTCGGAGAAGATGCCGATATCATTTGGGGTACCGCTGTCGACGACAGTTTGAAAGATGAGATGCGGGTTACCGTCATTGCCACCGGCATCGGATCCAGCGTTGAAGCAGCCAAGCTCAGCAATGTCAGGGAGCATCAATTCCTCGGCCGGGTCAGGGATATTACAGCGGCCGATCTGCAAAACGCGGTGGATTTAGACCAACCGACATTCATCCGGCGAAAAGAGGCCGTCGGCGAATCCGGCGGCGCCCACTACCGGGGCTATAAAGGGATCGTCATCGACAACAACGACCTGGAAGTCCCGACATTTTTGAGAAGAAAGGCTGATTAGCCAAGGAATTTGTGTTTGGTATTTGGTATTTCGTGTTTGATGGATAGGAAACGGTCAATCTTTGTGAGCTATCAAAACACAAAAAACAAAACACGAAACACTATAACCTATGGATAAAAATATCAATACGCACCGAAAAAAGCTCTTAGATGAAGAAACCGGCACCATCCGGAAAATAAAACATGCAAAAACAACCGTAGCGCTCGTTTATCCCAATACCTACCATGTCGGCATGTCGAATTTGGGCTTTCAGTCTGTATATCATCAGCTGAACACCCTGGATGATATCGTTTGCGAACGATCTTTCCTCCCTGAAATACGTTTTAAAAATGCAAACGATATCATCACCCTTGAATCCGGACGATCCATCAAGCATTTTGACATGCTTGCATTTTCCATTTCCTTTGAAAACGATTATCCGAACATCCTCACCATTCTCACTAAAGCAGGAATCCCCCTAAAAGCGGATGAAAGAGATGATTCGTATCCCCTGGTGGTTGCGGGCGGCGTGACCTGTTTCTTGAATCCTGAGCCGATGGCAGCTTATATCGACTGTTTTTTTATAGGCGAAGCAGAAGCGATCCTTCCCGCCTTTTTTGAAAAATACCACCAGGAGGATGACCGCAAAACACGCTTAAAGCACATCGCCCAAAACGTAAAGGGAATTTATATTCCGGCATTTTATCAAAGCCGATATTTTCCCGACGGCACATTGGAATCATTCGAGCCGAAAATCGACGTGCCTAAAAAAATAAAAAGAGTCTATCTGCAGGATCTCGATACGGCTGCCACCAGCACCGCCATATTAACCCCCAATACCACGTTTGATCAAACCCATCTGATTGAAGTCTCCAGAGGATGCCCGCATGGTTGCCGGTTCTGCGGCGCCGGTTTTGTTTACAGACCGCCGCGGTTCCGATCCCTGAGCCTCCTCAAAAAATGCATGGCTGCGGGCATGGCGCGATCCGACAAAATCGGGCTTGTGGGCGCTGCGGTATCCGATCTCCCCGAACTCAATGAACTCTGCAGCCTGATAAACACCGATGAAACGACCTTGTCATTCAGCTCGCTTCGGGCAGATGCGCTTGACGACAACCTGCTCCGGCACCTTAAAAACAGCGGCGTTAAAACCGCCACCATTGCACCGGATGCCGGTTCTGAGAGGCTGCGCCGCACCATCAACAAGGGATTGTGCGAAGCAGACATCCTCAACGCCGCAGAAAGCCTGGTAGCAAAAGGTATTCCCAACCTGAAGCTCTATTTTATGATTGGTCTGCCCACGGAAAGCGCGGCAGACGTCGAGGCCATCGTCAGCTTGTGTAAAAAAATAAAACATCGCTTTTTAAAATCTAGCCGAGGCAGAAAAAAAATTGGTGAAATAACCGTCAGCCTCAATTCATTTGTGCCCAAGCCGCATACGCCATTTCAATGGGCCGCCATGGATGAAATCCAGTTGCTGAAAGAAAAAATCAAACGTGTTAAATCAGGGCTCAAACGGGTATCCAACGTCCGGGTTCATGCCGATATCCCCAAATGGGCGTTTATCCAGGCATTGTTGTCGCGGGGAGATCGCCGGGTGGCCGACATTCTGGAAAAACTCCACACAAACGACGGCAACTGGGCAAAAACCTTCAAAGAATCTCCCATCAATCCCGATTTTTATGTGATCCGTGAACGACCCTTTGACGAAACCTTTCCCTGGGATTTTATCGATCACGGCATCCGGAAATCATTTCTCAAGTCAGAATATCAGAAAGCGGTTTGCAACAAAACCACCGACCCGTGCCGTCCCGCATCCTGCAAACGCTGCGGCGTTTGTCCCCCGCAGAATGCTTCGTCACCACCATAAAAAATACTTGAAAGCCACCTGACATTATGGTAGTGCGTGCATGGCTGTAAAATTGTCAAAGCTCTTAGAGCGTTTGTCAGAAAGGATTGTATTCCATATGATCTCCAAGAAGAAGCTGAAGATTGTCTATGGCATCATCATCTATCTTATGTTTGTAGGTGTTCTCTGTTATGCAGCATTTCCCGTAAAACCACCGGCGGAGCCGATACGATTGATGTATAAAGTGACCGCCGGTAAGGTTCTCTTTGATCATAATGCCCATACGTCGGACACGGGGTACGGCCTTTCATGCTTTGACTGCCATCATCACCCCGTGGATGACGATTCGGCGATCATCGCCTGCAGTGAATGTCACAATGTGGCGGAAGGCGGAACGCTGCCGCCCGAAAAATGCAGCGAGTGCCATGATGCAGAAGAAATAAAAGACACTGAAATGCTAAAACGCTCGGATGCCTTCCATAAAGGGTGCATCGAATGCCATCAAGACGTTGAAGCCGGGCCGGTAGACTGTTCTTCATGCCACGTCATGCCATGAAGCAATGTCGTGTAATGAACACCCCTGCAGGCTTTTTTATTTAATGCGGTACAATAATAAGGTTTGAATATGATGAGAAGGTCTTTTTTGGGTCTGACAACGCCCCGTTTCCAGTATGATACCATCTTAGGCAAGCTGCCGGCGCCTGTCAAAATCGCCACGCCGGAACGGGCCACCTTTCTTATTGAAGGGAAAATCGCTCAGGCGAACAATATCCTGATCAAAAAGGGCGATCATGTCAAAACAGGTCAAAAGATATCGCTTACCGACGATCCGGCCGATGCCTATGCGATATCCAGCGTAACAGGCAGGATAGCCTCCATAGAGCCTTTTCCCGGAGAGTACGGCCGGAAATATACGGCGGTTTCGATTGATGTAGCGGATGTTGAGGAACACGATACCGCTTTTGAAGCTCTTTGCGATCATCCGACACGCGAAGCCGCTGAAACGTATCTTTCCTTTTTGCCGGGCGATTTCTCTTTTAAAGCCCTGAATGATCCCGACAAACCGATTCACACCCTCGTCATTAATGCCGTGGATAGAGACCTGTTCGTTGTCACGGCACGATATGCCATCGCAACCCGCCTTAACGACTTGAAAAAAGGAATCGGAATACTCAAATCGATCACCGGAATCGACAAGGTCGTCCTCGCAGCTCCAAGAGATACGCTGCAGGGATATGGTGAAATCGGCGCTACCGCCATATCCATCGAATCAACCTACCCCTATGGATCGCCTTATTTTATCGCCCAAAATATTCTGGGTCATGAATTTCCCGTAAACAAAAGCTTTCAAGAATTGGGCTTATGTTTTCTGAGCGTTGAAGCCGTCGTTTCCCTCGGCCGGTCCTTTGACAGAAAAAAGATAGCCGATACCAAGTTGGTGACGCTTATCGATAAAGATGGAAACCGCTCCCTGATTACCGCAAAAATCGGAACGCCCATCAATGACATCTTCAAGGCGTCTCATCTCACCTTAAATGATCAGGATCGTATCATCATCGGTGGTCCCATGACAGGATACACCGTCTTTTCGGAATCCTACCCGATTCAACCCGGTACCGATGCAATTATGGTTCAAGGCAAGGACGACATCGCTTTGGTCTCGGATTATCCCTGTATCAACTGTGGCGAATGCATCCGTGTGTGCCCTGCCCGAATTCAGGTCAACCTGTTGATCCGGCTTCTTGAAGCGGGCCAGTTTGAAGATGCCGCGGAAAATTATGACCTGTTCTCCTGCCTGGATTGCGGGCTTTGCAGCTTTGTTTGTGTTTCCAGGATACCCATTTTTCAATACATCACGTTGGCAAAATATGAGCTCGGAAAGGTGAACGCCGAGGAGACGACAGATGAATAGCCAGAAAAAATTTATTGTTTCACATGCTCCCTTTCTGCATAACGGAAGCGGAATTCCGGAACGGAGCCTTCATATCATTTATGCCGCCCTGCCTGCGCTGGTTTTTGGCGGCATTTTCCGGTTCGGTGTTTCAGCGATAGCAGTCGCCTGCTTTTCCGTCGCCACCGCCATGATCTGGGAAATTCTGATGAACCGCGCCATGAAACGCCCGATTTCCATTGGGGACGGAAATGCCGCCATGATCGGCCTGTTGTTTGCCATGCTGTTACCGGCAACGGCCCCCTGGTGGCTGGTATTGACCGGTACTTTTGTGGCCATTGTCATCGGCAAACAAATATTCGGCGGTATCGGGGGCAATGCGTTTAATCCTGTTGCCCTGTCCATGGCCATCCTTGCCATATCCTGGGGCGATTATTTTGATTTCAACGAGATGTACATGCATTTTGATTTGGGGTTTAGCGCCACCTACCCCCTGGCAACCCTGAAGCATTTCGGCGTCGGAGCTGTAGACCACCTGCGTATCGTCGATCTGCTCATCGGCCGCCAGATCGGCGGTATCGGCTCGACATTCGGCATCGGCCTTATTTTAGGCGGCATCTACCTCATGGCGCGCGGATTTGTCCGCTGGGAAATTTCCCTCTCATTTTTAGCGGGAATATTCATTACCGCCATTATATTCAACGCCATCGATCCGTCCCGGTTTGCCGGTCCATTTTTCCACATCTGCACCGGCTACACGTTGATCGCAGCTTTTTTCCTGGCTCCTGAAGACGCAACTTCCCCGGTCAACTTTATCCCGATGCTCATGTATGGAGCCGCCGGCGGCGTCATGACCGTATTGATCAGAAATATCGGCGTCTATATCGACGGCGCTATTCTTGCTATTTTAGTCATCAATCTCATTAACCCGCTGCTGGACAAGATTCGGCCCAAAGCTTTGGGAAAGGTTGGATGAAATGCGTGAAATGGTTAAGATGATTGTTGTTCTGACGGTTCTCAGCTCCTTTTCCGGCGGTTTGCTGGCTGCCTTAAGAAACGGAACAAAAGATCGGATTGAATATCAACAGCTCACATTTGTCAAGGGACCTGCCATAAAATCGATTCTGGAAGGATCGTCCAATGATCCGATCATCGATCGATTCAAAATCAAAGACGAAGACGGTCTTGAAAAAAGTTTTTTTGTCGGTGTTATTAACGGCCAAGCCAGCACCGTTGCATTTGAAAGTGAGGGAAAAGGCTTCGGCGGAAATATCGGCCTGATGGTGGGCGTCAATACAAAAGACGACAAGATTGTCGGCGTGGGTGTAACCACCCATAGCGAGACACCGGGCGTGGGCGCCAGAGCCAAAACAGATCCGGCGTTTGCCGCTCAATTTAAGGGGCTCTCCCTGATCGACACCTTTAAAGTTAAGGCGGACGGCGGCCAGGTGGATGCCGTTTCCGGTGCTACGGTTACATCCCGCGGGGTCAGCATGGCGCTCACCGATGCCGGACAAATTTATCAACGCTTAAAACCGAAAATCGAAGAAAAGCTGAAGGAATTCAAATAGGGAGATAGAGAAGAAATGGCAAAATCGATCGCTCAGGAGTTCGTGAAGGGTCTGTGGGATGAAATACCACCCTTTCGGCTGGTGCTGGGATTATGCCCGACGCTTGCTGTAACCAAGACCGTAGAAAACGGCATCGGCATGGGCATTGCCACGACATTTGTATTGGTCTGCTCCAATATCCTCGTCGCATCGTTGAGAAAAGTCATTCCCTCCAAAGTGAGAATCGCCTGCTTTATCATCATTATCGCGACCTTCGTAACGGTTGTGGAGCTGGTCATGCAGGCATTTACCTACCCGCTTTTCCTGAAGCTGGGAATATTTATCCCTCTGATCGTCGTCAACTGCATAGTTCTGGGTCGTGCCGAAGCCTTTGCCTCCAAAAACGGCGTCATCGCCTCCCTGGCAGACGGTTTGGGAATCGGCATTGGATATACGCTGGCCCTGGCGGCTCTCGGCGCGGTCCGTGAACTGTTCGGAAGCGGGACGCTCACCATATGGGAAAAATCCATCCACGTATTCGGCCCTTCTTTCGAGCCCTTTGCATTTATGGTGGCAGCCCCCGGCGCTTTTATCTGCCTTGGGTTGATGCTCTGCCTCATGAATCTTGTCGGGAAAAAATAGGAGAAACATCAATGGGTGATTACATCATTCTTGCCATCAGCTGTATTCTCATCAATAATATTCTGCTCGCCCAATATTTAGGAAACTGCCCGTTTCTGGGGACTTCCAAAAAAATGGAGACCGCCACCGGTATGGCCATGGCGGTTGTGTTTGTGCTGGTCCTGGCCGGTGTCATTACCTGGATCGTCGACACCTTTGTCCTGCAAAAATTCGGCCTGGTCTATCTGCGTACCATTGCGTTTATTCTGGTAATCGCATCTCTGGTACAATTTGTGGAAATGTTTCTCAAGAAGAGCATACCGGCGCTCTATTCAGGCCTCGGCATTTTTTTACCGCTCATTACCACCAACTGCGCTGTTATGGGTGTTTGCCTGATCAACGTCAATGAAGAATACAATTTCATGGAAGCACTGGTTGCCTCCTTCAGCTATGCCGTGGGTTTCGGCCTTGCGTTGATATTGTTTGCAGGCGTGCGGGAAAAAATTCTCTTGGCCAGGGTGCCGCGACCCCTTCAGGACACATCCATAGCGCTGGTCACGGCTGGCATTCTTTCACTGACATTCTTTGCTTTTAAAGGTATGGTATAGAGCGTTTGAAGGGCCATATTAGACCTTATCGATCATCCAAAAACTCCCAATGCCGGAACGTTTTTTCCGGCAAACGCTTTAATACTTTCCGAGTATTTTCTTGGCGATAATCACTTTTTCCACTTCCTTGCTTCCTTCGAAAATTTCAAGGACCTTGGCATTCCGCCAGTAGTGAGCCACGTTGTATTCCTCGAGAATGCCGTAGCCGCCGTGGAGCTGAATCGCCTCGTCGGCAACCTGGACAGCCACTTCAGCGCAGTACCATTTGGCCATGGAACTCAGCGCAGGATCAGCCTGGTTCATATCCAGCTTGGAGGCTGCCCGGTAGCAGATGGATCGAGCCGCTTCGGTTTTGGTCACCATCTCGGCGATTTTGCCTTGAACCAGCTGCAGACTGGCCAGGGGAGCACCGAACTGCCTGCGCTGGCGGACGTGAGCAACCGCCTTATCCAATGCACCCTGGGCGGTTCCCACGCCCAGGGCCGCCACCTGAACCCTGGAGCGGTTGAAAAAATTCATGATGTTGTAAAAGCCTCTGCCCTGTTCGCCTAAAAGATTTGACACCGGGACCCGTACGTTTCTAAACGTTGCATCACCGGTTTCCGATGTACGCAGAGACAGTTTTCCATGATAGGGCATCCCCTCGTACCCGGGCCGGTCCGTTTCAACGATGATCGTGGAAAAGCGGTGATGGATCTTGGGATTTCCCGGATCGGTGACGCAAAGCACCACTAGAAAATTAGCGGATTTACAATTGGTGATAAACACCTTGCCGCCGTTGATGATGTATTCATCCCCCTCTTTGACAGCCTCGGTGCTGACTGCAGAAACATCGCTGCCGGCGTCCGGTTCGGTGATCGCCATGCCCATCTTGATTTCGCCCAGGCAGATGGGAGGGAGATAGCGCTTTTTCTGTTCTTCGGTTCCCACCAGGTCGATCAACTGGCTGCCGAAAAAACAGGATTCGATGGCGTGGGTGATACCCAGATCGACACGGGCAAATTCCTCGACGATCAGGCATTGCTCCATATATCCCATGCCCATTCCTTCATACGCCTCCGGAATGAACACCGCAAGGAAACCCAAATCGGCAGCCCTTTTCCACAGACGGTCGTCAAAACATGCTTTTTCATCCATCTCTCTGGCAACATCGGTGAATTCTCCCTGTGCATAAGCCTTGGCTGCCTTTTGAATATCCAGTTGCTCCCTGGTCAGATCAAACATATTTTCCTCCGGTATATCATTAAAATTAACTCTCTTTTTTATTCGTCGCGGTAGGTCTTTCTTAACTCTCGCTTCAGTATTTTGCCCTGGGGACTTTTCGGCAGCGACGCAACAAAATCAAACGACTTGGGTGCCTTGTAGCGTGCCATGTGCTGCTTGCAGAAATCACCCAACTCCTTTTCATCAACGGATTCACCCTGTTTTAAAACAACCACGGCATGCACGCGCTCCACCCAATAGGGATCCGGAACCCCGATCACCGCCGCCTCTTCCACCGCCGGATGCCGGTAGATGACCTCTTCGACTTCTCTTGGGTAGATATTTTCACCGCCCGAAATAATCATGTCTTTTTTTCGATCCGCCAGATAGATATTACCCTGTCTGTCATAATAGCCCATGTCTCCCGTATACAACCAGCCGTCGATCAGCGTCTTTTTTGTTTCTGCAGGACGCTTCCAGTATTCCTTCATCAGCGATCTGCTTTTGACCACGATTTCTCCCACATCGCCCAGGGCCACATCGTTTTTATGCTTATCGACGATCCGCACCTGGACACCGGGCACGGGTTTTCCGCACGATGCAAGGACGCGTTGCGCCTCAGGAGGCTTGTCCAGCACCTGATGCGCTTTTTGCGAAAGGGTGGATACCAGCGGACCGGATTCGGACTGCCCGTAGGCCTGCATGAAAATAGGACCCAGAATGTCCATTCCCCGCTTTAATACTTCCACCGGCATGGGGGATCCGGCATACCAAATTCGTTTCAGGCTGCTGAGATCATAGGTGTCAATATCAGGCAGGCTCAGCATACTTACCAGATTGGTGGGAACAATATGAATATCCGTAGCAGCCTCCGCCTGTATCAGCTTCAGGGTAGCCGCAGGATCAAAGGCCCTTTTGGGATAAATGATATTGATGCCTCTCCCGTAAATAAATGCAAGTAGATAGCTTGCGCCCGCAATGTGAAAAAGCGGAATGGCCATGATTTCCCTGCGTCCGGGCACGAGACTCAGCTCGTAGACAAAAAGCCGTGTGTCCTCCAATTTACGGCGATGCGTGTAGAGGGCGCCCCGAGGCGTACCGGTTGTGCCGCTGGTGTAAAAGATGATCATGGGATCATCCGGTTCCACGGCGCTGTCAGGCTCTGCTTTTGAATAGGTCTTTAAAAGATCCTGATGAAACGGCATCCCATCCGCCGGCTGTTCGAGTGCGATATAGTTTCGAACACCCGGGAATTTAGGCCGCAGGGTATTGACGGGATCAACCATCTCCGGACCCACAAAGAGCGTTGCGGCTTCTGAATAATTGATGAGGTATTCCAGCTCATCCGCCTGAAGCCTGGGATTGAAAGGAGACGCAATAAAACCGCCTTTCATGGCTGCCCCTAACACATCAACGTAATCCAGGCAGTTCCAGGACAGGATACCGACGACATCCCCTTTTTTGACCCCCATGACGTGCAGTGCGTTTATGAGACTGTTGACTCTTTCATTGTATTGACCGAATGTTATCCGCTCGGATTTATACACAAAGGCTTCGTCGTCCGGGTAAAGAACAGCGTTTCGGTTTATAACGTCCGCATAGGTCCCAACCGGGTAGCGGCAAAGCGCCTGCATCACGAATCGTTTTTCCATCGAGTTTTCTTCTCCTTTCGTCACCTGTTCCCCAATCCATAAAGCAACGATCACCGGTCCATAGATAAACAGGTTTGGTCCTACATAAAGTAAACTATTTATCTTGTCAATCAGACATCTTCCTAAGAATCGCAATCATAGGGTAAGTCTTGATGCCATGCAATTGATGCTGGAAAGGCTCGGGTATAACGTAAAAGTCAGAATGAGCGGCATTGAAGCCCTTGAAACATTTCGCAACAGGCCTGACGGATGCGATCTCGTTATTACAGATATGACTATGCCGAAAATGACCGGAGAGATGGGTATTCGTGCCTTTGTTATGAAGCCGATCGTTATGCACGATCTAGCCGGTATTATTCGGGAAGTGTTGGATAATAAGTAATGATTTACGTATCCGGTTATCCATAAACCTCAAGCAATATTACGCATAGAGGTCTGCCGATGTTTGTTTTAAAGCCGGGCAACTGTTTGAGCGGCTAAGGCACCGCTAAGACCGCCGCTTTCACAGAAGTGGTTGAAGGTTCTTAATCACTTTTTACCATTGAATTTATTACAATATCGGTTGCAGCGGCGGCCGTTACGGAGCCTTAGATGTCGGTAGACGAAGATGATTTTACAATCGTTAAATTTAAAATTTACTTGACTTGACAGTCGCCTTTTATGGTATCTGTAATTTCATCAAACTGGGCATGATCTCCATGTATTTGCATTCCCCTGATATTTGGTTTTCAGGCAATATTTCAGAACATATCATCACCCTTACAACCAATGCGAAAAATCCACATCTTGTGGTTTTCATATTTTCCTGATAGTGCTTGAAAAGTCATGAGTCAGACTTGAACCTGATCTGAATTTAAAACACACCTCGACTCCCCTGATTCATTCTCTTTTATGTTTCACAATAGCTTCAGTATTCTTGAGCTCGAGAGTTGTTAACCATAATGCAAGCGTCCTAACGCTTTGAATTTCTATCATACTTTTTAAATT
>CAYTAQ010000015.1:0-41493 GCA_964435695.1 uncultured Desulfobacterales bacterium
TTTTTGAGATTTGTGTAAAAAGCATCTTCGCCTTGCTGAACGCGCCAGTAAGAAATAAAGCGCTGATGGATCACCACCACCCGCAAAGAGCGGGCTTGAGAGGGGATAAATTCCTGAAGCAAATATCCGTACTGACCTGTTTTTTCATAGGAAACAGCCAGATTCAGTATCTTTTCAAATGCCGGGGCCGAATCTACCAGGAAAACCGTTTCGCCGTCACCGCCCCAGTCGAACTTAAAAACAAACGGGAAATAAAAGGGCGGATTTCTCAACAGATCTTCATGCAACGGGTCGCACAAATCCGCCCGGGTGAATATCTCGGTCCGGGGGTGCGGTACCCCGGTTTCCTGAAACAATCGGGCCTGTCCCAACTTGCCCGGATATTGAAAGCGGGCATCGTAATTGGGAAATACATGGGGGCAGATTCTGCGGGCCATCACATAAAGGGATTCCCTGCATCCCTGAGGCAGGATCACCGCATCGGCCGCCTGGATGGCCCGCAGCTCCGCCGCACCCGGATCGCGGCCGGCGCAGGTGATGTTCTGATCCGCTACATATAAAGGATGGAAAGAGAGTATCATAAACTTGATTTTGTTTAAGCGTTCTGTTAACTGGATTAAATTATCAACCATTTAATATATTGCGTAATTTTTTACAAATTATTTCAGCTTGCACCGTTCGTTTCGCTTCCGCTATATTAAAGCCGGAAAAACCTATTATGCTATGACGCAAGTCAAGATGGGCGGATGGCGAGCGCGAATGGCGTTTATTCCTGTTACCAGAGGATCTGAGTATTGGACCAAAGTCGAGGGCTATAAAAGTGAGTTGAAATTCATTGCAGCCAAAGAAGAGATGCTGCTGCAATGGGAGGCGAAGGAAAAGGGCAATACACAGGAAGTCATAGCTTTCCTGAACTCGCCGGAAGGGAGGCAGTATATTGTCAATTTGTCCAAGGATGATGGCCGCTGACACTGCCGCCCGAGCGACAGCTATGAAAAAGCTTCAACCGGAGCAGATGGTTTGGCGCGAACATGTTCATAAAGAAAAGGAGTTAATAGAAAACCATGCATAAAACCTATCCCATTTTATCGGCAGAGGAAGTTGTAGCGAAGATCAAGAATGGCAATACCGTCGCATTCAGCGGGTTTACCCCTGCGGGTTCAGCCAAAATCATACCCAAAGCGTTGGCCGTGCGGGCGAGGCGAGAGCATGAAGAGGGGCGGTCATTTAAATTGCGTGTTTTAACAGGCGCTTCGAGCGGGCACCATATCGATGAAGAACTTGCCTTGGCCGATTCTATTGAATGGCGCGCACCCTATCAAGGGGATAGAGCCGTACGCAAGCTGATCAACAGAGGTGACACCGAATATATCGACATGCACCTTTCCCATGTTCCCCAGATGGTGGCGTTCGGATTCTTTGGCAAAATAGATTTTGCCGTCATAGAAGCGGTGGAAATTACGGCCGACGGGAGGGTCTTCTTAAGCACATCCATCGGGGCTTCGCCCACATATCTTCACTATGCCGATAAAGTCGTCATTGAAATAAACCGCCACCATTCACTCCGACTGAGAGAAATGGCGGATATTACCCTCATGCCCCGCCCTCCGCACAGAAATCCCATTCCCATATTTGAACCGCTTACGCGTATCGGATGGCCTTACGCCGTCGTCGATCCCAAAAAAATCTGCGCGGTTGTCGAGAACAATGAACCCGATCAGACCCATGAGTTTTCACCGCCGGATGATGTCAGCAAAAAAATAGCCCACCACGTCACCGGGTTTCTCCTTTCTGAAATGCGGTCCGGCCGAATCCCGGATACGTTTCTTCCGCTTCAGGCGGGTGTCGGCAACGTGGCCAACGGCGTTATGGCAGCGCTTGGTGCGCACCCGGATATCCCGCCTTTTTACATGTATTCAGAGGTATATCAGGATGCCATGGTGGATCTCATGACATCGGGCAAGCTTTTAGGCGCCAGTGCCTGCAGCCTGAGTATCTCTTCGGCCAAGTTGAAGCAGATCGTTGAAGATATCGATTTTTTTATCCCAAGAATTGTTTTACGCCCCCAGGAAATTTCGAATCATCCCGGTATCATCCGACGCCTGGGGGTTATCGCGATGAACACCATAATAGAGGCCGATATCTATGGAAATGCAAACTCGTCTCACCTGTATGGCATGGATGTGGTAAACGGTATCGGCGGGAGTGGGGAGTTTACCAGAAACAGTTATCTGTCGATTCTCATGACGCCTTCGATAGCCAAAGGGGGAAAAATATCTTCCATCGTCCCATTTTGTTCCCACATTGACAACAATGAGCATTCCGTTCAAGTTATTGCCACCGAGCAAGGTTTGGCTGACTTGCGTGGACTTGGGCCTGTCCAGCGTGCAAAAAAAATCATTGATCACTGTGCGCACCCCGCCTACAGGGAGTATCTCTACGGATATCTGAAAAATGCCAGGCAGGGTCATATCCCACACGATCTGGCAAGATGTTTCGAACTGCACCGCAACCTGTTGGAGCAGGGCAGCATGCTCCCGGGTCTAACGATAGACCGGCCATGATTAAGAGCATGGAATGGGTCGCCATGAAAAAAGTTTAATATGAATGTTTTTTCGATCGAGGGAAAAAATAAGGCATTTGCATTTTTTAAAAAAGGAGGGAGAGAGATGAAAATTGTTATTACGAAGAATTGCATGGGAGACAGGAACTGTAACGAACTTTGCCCGGAGGTCTTTGAGTATGATGAAGATCAGTTGAAGTCGGTCTCCAAATTTGATGAGATTCCAGAACAATACCATGAAGTTGTACGGCAGGCTGCAGCCGAGTGCGGGGCGGAGGCAATTGAGATTGTCGAGGATGACGAATAAAGCCTAAGTCCATCGATTCAATTCTTTCAAACAATCTCTATATCCCGGCTGACGTCCCGTGATTTGTCAAAATACAGGACAAATCGCGCGACTTGGCCGGGATGACGAGTTAAGGGACAGGTTGCACGGTATGATAGGTGCTTATAAGGAGGTCATGTGGGGAGTTTCAAGGAAAGCCGGACAGCGAAAAACTTACTAACATCATTTGCCTTCGAGTCCCAGGCAAGCGCACGATATCTATTTTTTGCCGACAAGGCCCAAAAAGACGGATTTATTCAGATAGCTGCTATTTTTAAAGAAACTGCCGACCAGGAGCGTGAGCACGCCTTGCGGTTTTTCAAATTTTTCAATGGCGGTGAACTCGAGATCACCGCGACATTTTGAACTGTTTTGCGAAAACTGGTAGCAAGGGATAAAAATGACGTATTTCCCTATCAACATTGTTGACTTTGACAACGTTCAGCATCGCAACCCGGTGATCGCCCTGTGGAAGGATGTTTTCGGGTACAAGGATGCACGCAATCGACCTGAATTTGTCATTGATCAAAAGATAGCCGTAAGTGACGGTCTGTTTTTTGTGGCTCTCCAACGGGATTTGGTTGTTGGAACCGTCATGGCAGGTTACGATGGGCACAGGGGCTGGATCTATTCCCTGGCGGTTCATCCGAAATATCGGGAAAAAGGCATTGGGTCGGACTTGCTTGCCCATGCCGAGGGACGGCTTTCTTCACGCGGGTGTGTCAAAATCAACCTGCAGATAGTTCATGATAACAAAGCGGTACAACGGTTTTATCAAGCCAATGGATACGCGGCGGAAAATAGAATCAGTATGGGAAAGCAGCTCGATGAAAACATTCCTTGAAAAAAGTTCAAAGGTGAGAGTATGCCGTCAGAGAAACCACAAGCCCATAAAAACAAACTGAGCCAGGTGGTTGCCGATGCCAGGCGCAGCAGACAGCAGCGGCAAAAGGAATACCGGGAGAAAGCGCTCAAAATTTATCCGTGGATCTGTGCACGGTGCGGGCGTGAATTTGCAGGCAAAAGACTTCGTGAGCTGACGGTTCACCACAAGGATCACAACCACGATCACAACCCGCCGGATGGGAGTAACTGGGAGCTCCTGTGCATCTACTGTCATGATAATGAGCACTCGCGGTATCTGGAACAGGAATGGCATGACGGGGATATACAGGAAGATGAGCCGTCATCGTCCCTAAGCTACAGGCCGTTCACCGGTCTTGATGCCCTGCTGAAGAAAAAAAGCAAGTGAGCCGTTCTGCAATTAAAATAAAACATAAAGATACGGATGGCCGCTTGCTTGAAAACCAATGGGCATCGCAGTAAGACATAAAGGAGGGTATCCTCATGCAACTTGACATGCATTATTATGGGACATATGCAATGGCAAGATTGGCAGGCTTAAAACCGGGTGTCTGTCAGACGATTGCAACGGCGTCACAATTTGTGGATGACAACGCAGCCGGATCTCACATTGAATTTCTGGACGGTGGCAGGGTCGATGCCGAGGCGACGGCCCACCATGTGGCGGATATCATTGTCAACCGTGATCCGGAAGACCAGCGGCAGGTGTGGCTTCCGTTTCATTTCCTGCCTGGAAATCAAGGGGACTCCTTTTCGGAACGACTGTTATGCCGTGAAGACAGCAGCATTGCTCAGGACATGATCCATCACCATCTGGGTTATGCCGGACATGGTGTCGGCCCCTGCCTGATGGGCATTACGGCACATATCTATGCAGATACCTTTTCCCATTTTGGATTCTCCGGCGTCGGTTCGAGACACAACAAGGTCGATGGCGATAGTTTTATTTTCGACAAGGGTCTTGAACCGCAAATCGAAAACTATATCAGGGGGAAGGAAAAAGAATTTTTCCGGCGGTATGGAAAGGGCGGCGGTTTCATCGCGAACATCAAGTCATGGCTGGCGGAAACGGTATCCGGTGCGCTGGGCCATGGGGCGGTTGCGACATACCCCGACCGGCCCTATCTCAAATGGAGCTTTGAATACGAATATCCGAAAAAATTGCGAGTGGATCGGGACAACCCCCGTCATTTTCTCAACGGCTGCCAGGCGCTTCACGATCTTTTCAATCGGTTTGGACAGGCCGATGCATCCCTGTCAAAAGGAGACGGGGTTGGATTTGGCGTTATTAAGGATTCCGTAGCAGCCATCCTTGCTTTTCAGGGAAAAAAGGAAGACAGAATTAAAAAATGGCGAAGCGAAGCAAAAAAAGGTAATATCGGACCGAAACCATTTGAAATTCCATTGTATAGACCGGAGACATGGCTGGCAAAGTCAGCGAATATAAAGAGCAGTAAAAACTCTGCTGCCGCCCTCCGGTTGAATCTTTATCGCTTCTATCAGGCTGCGTCGATTAACCGGCAGTTTGTCTTGCGGGAACTGCTGCCGGGTCATCGGCTTATTGTATCCTAATCCGTTTTATAATAAGGATGTATTCATGAAAAAAAATTGCAGACAACCATTGTCGGCAGGTCATTCCGACCATCACCATAACAATGCAGCAAAGGAGGGAAAAATGGGTGATAAAAAATATTTGGACGTCTTTTTGAAAGAGGAAGACCATATGGCAAGGGAAATGTTCCGTAGCTTTGTCGACAAGGAAATCATGCCGGTTCGGCAACAGGTGGACGACGACAAAGAATTCAAGATTGTCAATAAAATCCTTCAGGGCCTGACGGACCTGGGCGTTCAAAAAGGTGCCTTCCCGCCGGAATATGGCGGGGGCGGCATGGGATCCATTGTTTCGGCCGCCATCATGCACGAAGAGCTCGCTCGCGGTGACAGCGGTATCGCCACCTCTGCAACCGTCACCACATGGGCCTTTCTGCCGGCGATTATTTCAGGAAACAAAGCCGTGCTGGATCACTTTGCGCCTGCTTTCTGCGGCAGTGCGTTGAAAATGGGTTGCTTTGCCATCACCGAACCCGGCGGATCTCACGGCGGCGGCGGGTGTGACATTGAAAATCCTTCCTTGAAAGGAAAAAAAATTCGAACCATAGCAAAACTTGACGGGGAAGAATGGGTCATCAACGGGCAAAAGGCATGGGCATCCAATGCCGGTGCGGCGGATGCTTATTGTGTCGTATGTACAACTGATTCGGAATTGGGTGATGAAGGGATTGCCATGATATATGTTCCTTCAACAGCCAAAGGGCTCTCATTTGGTAAATTTGAAAATAAAGTCGGGATGCAGGGTGATAAAAACTGCATGATGTATCTGGATAGTGTGAGGGTGCCCAAGGGATTCAGGGCTGTCGGACCGGGAGCGGATGCAGAATTGATGCACAACAATGTCATTGCTGCACGAATTCTCACCGGCGCGCTGGCTGTAGGAAACGCCCAGGGGGCCTTTGAAACTGTTCTAAAATATACCGGTGAAAGGATTGTAGCAGATCGACCCATCCGGGAACACTCCATCTGTGCCGGCATGCTGGCGGATATGGCCATCGGCATTGAAACCGCTCGAAATTACTATCTTTCTGTAGCCTACATGTACGATCATCCGGATATCTATGGTCCTCCGGTGTCAGAGTTTATGCTGTCCAGAGCGAGCATCGCAAAAGTATACGCCGCCGATGTGGCCGTAATGGTAACCAACAAGGCCATGGAACTGATGGGTTCGTATGGTTATGTGCGCGAATACGATGTGGAAAAATACTGGCGCGACTGCAAGATCATTCAGTTATGGGAAGGCGGCGCGCAATTGGGGCGGTTTGACGTTTGTCGTGGGTATTATGATTGCAAGTTATAAAGGAGTGGTTATGTTCATTGATCTTTTACGATCCCGCAGAAGCATTCGAAGATTTCAAGACCGACAGGTTGAAAAAGAGAAAATTGATGCGCTGGTGGAAGCCGTCCTGCGGTCTCCCTCATCGCGGGGATTAAATCCCTGGGAATTTGTCGTAGTCTCCGATCCGGAGATGATTGCACGTCTTTCAAAGGCAAAGCCCCATGGTTCGGCGTTTCTGAAAAATGCACCGCTGGCTGTGGTTGTCTGTGCAGACCCGGAAAAATCGGATGTCTGGGTGGAGGATGCAGCGATTGCATCCATCATTCTTCATCTGGCTGCAACGAATCTCGGCCTTGGCAGCTGCTGGATCCAAATTCGGTTGCGGGAACACGATGCAAAACAAAGCGCCGGGGAGTATATTGCAGGACTTCTCGGGCTGAGCAAAGGGTTGGCAGTGGAATCAGTTATTGCCATGGGGTATCCAGTGGAAGAAAAACCCGGCCATTCCACGTCGTCGCTTTTGTTTGATAAGGTTCGATTCGCTGCGGTGGATGAATAGGCACCATAACATTAATTTGTTGAGGTCGTTATGAATTTTAGTATCATCCCGGATGAGGAAGCGTTAAAAAATTGCACATGGTGCGGCAGCCGAATTGGTGAATCTGCCGAAGTCTTTGCCGTGGACGCCAGGGTTCGGCCGGAGGTCGACCTTCATTTATATCAAGGTCATTGCATTCAGATCGATTTGATTTACCAGGAAAAAACAATAACCGCCATGGTAACGGCTGATGATTCGGAAGCAAAGGCAGAGCAAAAAGATCTGATGTTTCTCACGTGTTCAAAAAAGTGCGGATCGAAATTAAAAGCCGCACTTGAAAAAGAAGTGTCTATCGGCGACTTGTTCGATCACGCATAACCCTGTCAGTTAGAGGGGTTGCCATGGATGGATGGAAGATTACTCCAAAATGGCTTCACCGGAGCTGATATCGCCCATATAATCTTCATCAGAAGCGGCGCCTAAGCCTTTTTGCGCCCGCTTTTCGGCCCGTTCTTCAGCATAACGTTTTTTCAGTTCATGCACATCAACGGGCGGGTCCATGACGGTTTTTCGGTGATGCAGCTTCAGGGATTCCGTTGGGCAGCCATAAGCGCATACACCGCATCCGATGCAACGTGCCGGATTGAGCGTGCTGACCTTTCCACTTTTGCTGGTGGACCTGGGATGGGATTGGAGAGAAAGTGCGTCCATGGGACAGCGTTTGACACATTTTCCGCATCCGCTGCAGCTTTCAGGTTCTATCCGGACCTCATAACTGGAAGGGTTCATGCTTTCGGTATGTCCAAGAACATGAAACGCCTGAAAGTATACGCAGCAGCATTGGCAGCAGTTGCAAATCGTGTCGACGTTTTCCTGCCAGTTGGATATGGCATGCACCAGACCGGCTTTAGCCGCTTTTTCCAAAATTGCTTCGCACTCGGCCCGGCTGATCTCCCGACCCAAGTTATTTTCAACAATGTAGTCGGCAAGTTTGCCGAAATGAAGACAATTTTCGGTATCGTGCTGGCAATCAGGCAGGCCCTGGTCTGTATTTTTTCGTTCCCGGCAGGCGCAGTGGGCTACGGCAAACCTGTCTTGCGTTTTCAGGACATTGCGGATGTCTTCGTACGGGCGGATCTCCCTCGTATCTGAAAGGACAGCTTGAATCGGTATTGCCCGCAGACCTTTCGTTTTTCCATCTTTCCAGTGGTCTCCGAATCCATCGTGATAATAGCGCGTGACATGGGGCGCAACCGCTTGGATATCGGCGTCGCGACGTCCGGGCCAAAACAAGCTTCGCAGGAAAACAAACCGCGGCGGATTTGGCCGATATTTAGGCCTCCCGTTTACCATCGCTCGATAGACAAGGCCCCGGGCGGCCAGTTCATCCAGTTGAGCCTGCAACACCCCAGGGTCTTTTTTTTTCATGCTGGCGAGGGCATCAATGGGCGACAACGTCAGCGGCATGCCCGTCAGAAGTTCGGCTTCTTGAACGGTATAGCTTGTCTTTATCAGCGGGAGCAGCTGTTCGGATTCCGGAACATAGGCCTTGGATTTCCTGAACCAATCAATCAACCGGTTGTAAGCATCGGCATTAAGCAACATTTTTTCCTTTTAAACCAATTGGTTTTACAAGCAAAAATACGATTTGCAGTGTTAAAGAGCATTCCCATATAGAGGCAGCTATATGAAAAAATTTCCTGCCGGCAGTTTCATATGTTTCAGATAAAAAGGTCAATGTAATTATTGTTATAGCTCACATAATTAAAATTTATCAAAAATAAAAAACAGTCACGTCCGTAATCATTTCATAAGTGAACGCCAATGCCATGCATCATGGATTGAGCGAATTTTAACCACTTGAATTAATATGTAAAGTTGTATACAGTAGGGTTCTAGTACCCGGAGGTCGTAATGCCTGGCAAAGTGAGTCACGATAATAAAAAAATCCGCAGGAAGGAGGTTGTCGCATTATGAAACTTCGGCAGTTTGGACTCGAAAGATATTTCGCCCGGCACGAATTTTCAACACCCTGCCTGTTATGCTGCTCCGATTGCGAGAGTTTATCAGTTGGTGAATTGCTGGCGCTTGAGCCTGAAGCAAAGGACGCGCTTGACTCTTTATGGCTGGGATACACGGAATCACAGGGACATCCTGAACTTCGCCGGCAGATTGCCTCGTTATACAGCGGCATAGCTGCGGATGATGTATTGGTGCATTCCGGCGCCGAAGAAGTGATCTTCAACTTTATGAATACGATGCTGTCAGCCGGTGACCATATCATTGTTCATTCCCCTTACTATCAGTCATTGGGAGAGGTTGCCCGGGGTTTGGGAGCCGACGTTACCGAGTGGGAGGGCGATGTTGAGAAAAACTGGCAACTCGATTTAAATTTTATCGAATTCGCTCTGACAGACCGGACAAAAGCAGTGGTCATCAATTTCCCGCACAACCCAACCGGGTATCTCCCACGCGTCGATTTTTTAACCGATCTGGCAGCGCTTTCTGAAAAACATGGATTTATCGTTTTTTCAGATGAAGTATATCGTTTTCTGGAGTACCGCGAAGCGGATCGCCTGCCGGCTTTCTGTGAATTGGATGACCGCGCCGTGTCACTGGGGGTCATGTCCAAAAGTTTCGGCCTTGCCGGATTACGCCTCGGGTGGGCGGCTACCCGCAACAAAGATCTCTACGATAGACTGGCGTCTTTTAAAGATTATACCACTATTTGCAACAGTGCTCCCAGCGAATTTCTGGCAGGAATCGCTTTGCGGCATCGTGATGCTATCCTCGAACGAAATTTAGACATCATCAGAGAAAACCTCAAGCGCTTGGAAACCTTCTTCACTCGATATTCGAATCTTTTCAAGTGGATTCAACCCAAAGCCGGCCCCATTGCCTTTCCCCGGCTGTTAAAAGGCTCTGTGGATGAGTTTTGCCGTGAATTGAGATCGGAGAAGGGTGTTCTGCTTCTTCCGGGAACCCTTTATAATGAGAAGCATAACTGCTTTCGAATCGGTTTTGGGAGACGGAATTTGCCGGAGAGCCTTGATAAATTGATTGCGTTTGTTGAACCGCAATAGCGAGCGCATCAAAATAGATAGAATTCCTTTAAAATAAAAAAAAATTATTAGAACGTTTGAATCGGCCTATATTAGACAATATTGATCATTCCTATAAGACATAGAAAACCACCAATGTCGGACGTTATTCTGACAAACGTTCTAAAGGAGGGTACATGCTTTATAGAAACGTAAAAAAAACAGGGGATGAGCTTTCAATACTCGGTTTCGGCTGCATGCGTCTGCCACAGAAAAAAGGGACACCGGGGGACGGTAAAATTGATGAAGATCGTGCCAGAAAACAGATTCTTTTTGCCATTGAAAACGGGATCAATTATTTTGATACAGCCTGGACCTATCATATGGGCGGCAGCGAAGTGTTTTTAGGAAATGTCTTAAATGGCGGCTTAAGAGAGAAAATTAAACTGGCAACCAAGCTGCCGCACTGGAGTGTTGACAAGCCGGATGACATGGGACGTCTCCTCACGGCACAAACAGGAAAGCTGCAGACCGAATATATCGATTATTACTTGCTCCATGCATTGAATGGAGAAAGCTGGGAAAAATTGAAGGCATTCGGTGTCCTGGAGTTTTTAGAAGCAGAAAAAAGAAACGGCAGAATCCGCCATACAGGCTTTTCGTTTCATGGTGATCCCGACAGTTTCAAGGAGATTATTGATGCCTATGACTGGGATGTGTGTCAGATTCAGTACAATTATCTGGATGAAAAAAACCAGGCAGGGAAAAAGGGCCTCACGTATGCCGCTTCAAAAGATATCGGCGTCATCATCATGGAGCCGCTGCGAGGCGGAAACATTGCCGGCAAGGTACCATCGGATATCCTAAAGATCTGGGATGAAGCTGAGATAAAAAGGACACCGGCAGCATGGGGGCTGCGCTGGATTTGGAACCACCCGGAAGTAACGATGATCCTGTCGGGTATGAATGAAGAGGCGCATATCAAAGAGAATATCCAGACCGCAAATGAAGCATATCCGAATTCCTTGACAGAAGATGAACTTGCTCTGGTGAAACGCGTTAAAAAGCGATACAGAGAATTGATGAAGGTGGGATGCACGGGATGTAACTATTGTATGCCCTGTCCTTCAGGCGTCAACATCCCCCGCTGTTTTGAAATTTATAACAGTGCGCACATGTTTGACGACAAGCGCAGCGCAAAGATGATGTATCTGCTCTTTTTAGCCGGAGCGGTTTCCACCCCGGCGAATGCTTCCCTGTGTGAAAAGTGCGGCGAATGTGTCGAAGCCTGTCCGCAGAGCCTGCCGATTCCGGAATATCTTGAAGCGGTGGCTGCTGAATTCGAGGGCCGGTGGCTGAAACCTACTGTCTGGTTGGTAAAACAGGTACTTGCATTTAAAAAGTGGAAAGACCTTCGAAAAGTAAAAACGATCTGATACGCTCATTTTAGGTGATAAGGAATAGCAGCCCATGGGTGTTTCGAGCTTAGAAGGATTGAAAAAAAAGATTAGAAGTCTTGCGGATGATGACGTTGCGCAGCAGTCGCAAAGATTTTTCAAAACCGGAAAAGGCGAATACGGCGAAGGGGACGTATTTCTCGGTATTCGCGTGCCTGAACTCAGGAAGTTGGTAAAGCAATACCGTGATATGTCCTTGAAAGACGTTTCCAGGCTGCTCAAATCCAGATTTCACGAAGAACGGCTTCTTGCGCTTTTAATGCTTGTGTCACTGTTTGAGACGGCAAGCCCGGAAGATGAAAAGAAAATTTACGGCCTCTATTTAGACCACACGGCGTATATCAACAGCTGGGACCTGGTGGACCTCTCGGCAGGGCAGATTGTGGGGGCCTATTTAAGAGATGGTGACAAAAAACCGCTTTATACGCTGGCACGATCCAAGGATCTTTGGGAACGCAGGATTGCCATTATAGCGACGTTTCATTTTATCAAGAACCATGAATTCGACGATACGCTGCGCTTGTCCGAGATTTTGATAAATGACAGGGAAGACCTGATTCATAAGGCGGTGGGCTGGATGCTCAGAGAGGTCGGTAAACGGGACATGAAAATTGAAGAGGCTTTTTTAAAGATACATTATCGAAAGATGCCGCGAACCATGCTTCGCTATGCCATTGAAAAATTTCCTGAAGAGACACGGCAGGCCTATTTAAGGGGAACAATATAAGCTAAAAGGAATAACAGCATGGAATTAAGTGAAATATACCGAATAGGTAAAGAAAATCTCAGTCAACGGGACATCGGATTCACCATAAGAGGCGTTGAAACGGAATTCGTTTTGAATAACAACCGGACGATTCTGGATCGCTATACCTTCAGACAGAAGTGTATCGATGCACCGCGTCCCTTGACGGATTGTTCCGTATTGGGGGTGAATCTGGCTACGCCGGTGATCATGTCCGCCATGACCATGCCCATACCGGCTATTATTGAAAACGGCATGGCGGCAGTTGCCCAGGGAATCAAAGAAGCAGGCAGCATGTTGTGGACCGGCACGCCGATACCCGACAATCTTGCGGAACTTGTAAAAACTGGTGTTCCGGTTGCCGCCAATGTCAAGCCGCACGCGGACCGGCGGAAGCTTTTTGAGGGACTTGAAACCGTTCAGGCGGCAGGTGTCCAATGGGTCGGCCTGGAGATTGATTCCGGCCAGGGGACAAAGATTCTGGATCAGCTCATTGCGAGGGATTGCAGCCCCTTGAGTTTTAATGAATTGATTCAGATTCGGAAAAAAGTGGATGGCACGCTGATCTTCAAAGGGGTGTTGAGCCGGGATGATGCTGAAAAATCGTTGGCTGCGGGGGCTGATGGGATCGTTATTTCAAACCATGGCGCCCATACGCTGGATTATCTCCCCCATCCTTTGCAGGTCATGGACGAGATCGTCAAGGCGGTGGATGGGAAATGCCCGATTATCGTCGACGGCGGGTTTCGGAGAGGGAGTGATGTGGCCAAGGGTCTTGCCTTTGGGGCGAATTTGGTGGGTCTCGGCAGACCCATTTTATACGGGCTGGCAGCCGACGGCAGGAACGGCGTCAGGGAATTGATTTTGCAGATCACCGCGGAGTTGAAAAGAATCATGAGCATGCTCGGGGCGGCAAGGTCTGGTGAGATAGATCGGAACATGCTTATCAACACATAGCGGTTGTAATAGCGCCATGAATTCAGCGTGAAACGAAATTTTTATAAAAAAAGGACAAGGTGCATGGAAACAGAATATCCGCTAAGCGGCAAGATCTCGACCCGAAAATGTCCCACATGCGGTCACCATGAAGTCGGGTATGTGACGGCGGACGGCGTGTTTCATTCTTTAAAGCCCGGAGATACAATCAAGATATTTCAGGGAGACGCGCGTTCCGATTCATTGGAAAGCACCGTGGGAACGAAACCCGATGCGCAGGTGCAGCGTCAAACAGACCTGGAAGAAACGGTCGCCTGGATACCGGGTCCTGTTAAACACGACAAGGAGCTCAGAATGAAATTCGGTGTTCTTGTCAGGACCCGGATGATTCAAAATGGAATGGCCGGGGGCGCTTATGAACTTGCATACCGGCAGAAACTTCAGGGCCTTATAGAAAAAGAAATCTATGTTCCTCTTCCGGTGATACTGGATCGGTATTTTAGTTCACCGCATCTCGCCGCCGGCACATCAAAAGATATTGCTGATGCTCTGTTCGAAGAGCTCGATGAAGTTAAAGAACCGGTCAGCAGGATTAAGGCCTGGCTTGATAAAACAGATGACAACAGCCTGAAAAATCTTATTCACCCCAAGACCCATGAAGCGTTGGAGCAAGGTCCTTTCAGTGCGGATGAATTCAAGCAGGAACTGGATTCTCTTAGCCTGGAAGAATTTTTTGATTTGCTGTAGTTTTCAGGATCCATAGCAGTGTCATTATTTATCCTGATCCATATCGGGATTACAAAAATTGGAAAGCGTGTCAGAACGTTGCTTTTGCAGCGGAGCGCAAAAGCAACGTTAGCGAAAATGTATTTCCCGTATAAACCATACTATCGACTGAGGTACCTGTTCATTCCGGCAGACTAATTTTACTGCTCAACTTGAGGCTCCGATGCCAACATGTTTAAGGCCACGGCCTCGGCGACTTTAATGCCATCCACGGCCGAGGAGAGGATCCCACCAGCATAACCCGCACCTTCACCGGTGGTATATAGAACCCCCTGGTATTGATGCTCTGTAGGTCGTCGGTGTTGCGTTTGAGGCATACCGGTGAGGATGTACGGGATTCCACCCCAGTGAGCACGGCATCGGCCAGGTCGAAATCTTTGATTTGTTTAGCAAATGCGGGCAGAGCCTCTCGGATGGCAGTGATTGCGTACTCCGGCAAGGCATCGCTGAGATCGCAGAGCTTGACGCCGGGGGTGTAGGAGGGCTGCACCGAACCAAAAGCTGTAGACGGTCGGCCAACCAGAAAATCACCCACCAGTTGTACCGGGGCATGATAATTACCACCGCCAAGCTCAAAGGCTCGTGACTCCCAAAAACGTTGAAATTCCATACCGGCCAACGGACCACCCGGGTAATCTTCCGGCGAAATGCCCACCACAATGCCGCTGTTGGCGTTCCGCTCTTTGTGCGAATATTGGCTCATAC
The DNA here is from genome assembly GCA_964435695.1 of uncultured Desulfobacterales bacterium. GTDB lineage: Bacteria > Desulfobacterota > Desulfobacteria > Desulfobacterales > B30-G6 > CAYTAQ01. Next base: position 14,851 of record CAYTAQ010000015.1, read on the forward strand.
CGTTGGTCACCACCCGACCCGCTTCAGAAGTGGAGGCAACAACAGTGCCCCCCGGACACATACAAAAGCTATATACAGATCGGCCATTGCTGGCGTGATGAACGAGTTTGTAGTCGGCGGTACCGAGCAGAGGATTGCCAGCGTTTTTGCCATAGCGACCGCGATCAATGAGGGGCTGGGGGTGCTCGATGCGAAAGCCCATGGAAAAAGACTTCGCCTCGATATAAATACCGCGACGGAGAAGCATCTCAAAGGTGTCGCGGGCACTATGACCTATGGCCACGATCAGATGACTAGTGGCAATGCGCTCTCCGTTGGCCAGCACCACCCCACGAACTTGATGGTCCTCCACATCGATATCGTCTACCCGGCTCTGGAAACGAATCTCTCCACCCAATGCCAGTATATTGGCGCGCATTTTTTCTAATATACCAACAAGTTTATAGGTCCCTATGTGAGGCTTACTGACATACATAATTTCCGGGGGTGCCCCAGCCTTGACCAATTCATCAAGTACCTTTCTACCGTAATGCTTGCGGTCTTTGATTTGAGTGTGCAGCTTACCATCGGAAAATGTCCCGGCCCCGCCTTCTCCGAACTGGACATTTGATTCCGGATCAAGAATACCTTTGCGCCACAAATCAAAGGTGTCCTTGGTCCGCTCCCGTACGGCCTTGCCACGCTCCAAAATTATCGGCCGAAAACCAGACTGTGCAAGGATCAGACCGGCAAAGAGGCCGGACGGTCCCATACCAATGATGACCGGCCGGGTGGTGAGCAGATTTTCGGCAGCACAGGCTACAAAATGATAGGAAGCGTCTGGGGCGGTTCTCAGGCGCGTATCGTTCTCGAATTGTGATAGAAGTTTGGCCTCATCTGCTACCTCAATATCAAGGGTGTAGATAAAGACGATGGCCTGAGATTTCCGTGCATCAACGCCGCGCCGGAAAATCGTATAGCTGATGAGATCGTTTGCCGGAACGGCAAGGTATGTGCTGATTGCCACACGGATGTCAGCTTCGCTATGGGCGAGAGGGAGTCTTATTTCTGTTAATCTAAGCATGGGATTAATCGAGTTTTCTATTCTTTGATCAGACGCAGGAATGCTTTGGCTACCGGTGAAGGTTCAGCATCGCCGGGCAGAACAATATCGGTATTCAAAACGACAGGGTCCCCTTGGATTCGAAGAATCTTCAGCAAACCCTTTTTGACTTCCACTTCTATTTCAGGTCGATACAGGAAAGTGATGCCTTTACCTTTCATGACATATTCTTTTATGAATTCCACGCTCCCCGTTTCCATGATTACAGATGGCTTTATTCCTTTGGCTTTGAAAAAGGAGAGGGCCATGTTCCTGGAGCCTGATCCGTCTTCTCGAATAATGATGGGTTCCTTTTCCAGCGCTTTCAGAGAAATTTCAGCTGCCTTGGCGAATCGGTGCCGAGGTGAAGCCACCAGACAGAATTCTTCCTTAGAAAAAGGCATGATTTTCATTTTGCTTCTAAGCGGGATTCTGCCGATGACTCCCAGATCATATTTATAGGCGAGAACGGCTTCCGCAATTTCTTGAGAACTTCCTTCCCCCAAAGTAATTTTTACGGTTGGATATCTTTCCTGAAACCGGGAGATCAGACCGGGCATGAGGTATTTTGCAAAGCTTCGCGTTGTTCCGATGGTAAGTGTCCCCTGGCTGAGATCGGTATAGCCCACCATTGCATATTCCATCTCTTCAACCATGTGAAAGATTTTTTCTGCATAGCTGTATAATGTTTTTCCGGGAGAAGTAAGGGACATGTCTTTGCCATATTTTATGGCCAATTTTGTTCCAAGGAAATTTTCAAGGGTTTTTATCTGTATGGTGACGGCAGGTTGGGTGACGCAGAGAATACTGGCGGCCTTGGTGATGCTTTTGTGTTTTGCCGTAAGGTAAAAGGCTCTGAGTTGATGGAGATTAATCTGCATCATATGGATAAGAAACCCTGTTATCGGTAAAAAAAACTGTAAACAGCATGCAAGCAATATCGAATTTAGAAGGAAGCATTTGTCCGGTGTCGACGCAAAATGCGTTGCGCTATCGCTTCATCATTTCTTCCAGAGAGGCCACCAGCAACGCTGCATAGTCAGGAGAACTAAACTCGGTATCCATCTCAATTAATTCAAAATCCGTACGCAAATGACGTCTTAACGCCGGTGCGAAGACAGCATCGCTTTCCGGTTCATGAAGATCGGCACCGCTTACACTGAGTGCGGACCAGCCTTTGGTGGGAATGATAAATTTTACGGGCCCCTTGGATTTGTTGAGTTTTTGGGCAACGATGGACGCGATTTTTTTAAGCTCATCCGGGCTGGTGCGAACCTGAACACGGAATTCATCCGGGATAAAAATTTTTCGCTCATCCAATCGAAGGCGCGTCCAAAGCGGATCGTTTTGGTCCTTTCTACCCAGCGGACCACAGCTGAGCATATCAAAACCACAGGGAGTAATGACCTGCGGGATCCCCTGATGACCGGCTGCTTCAAGGCGGCCTTGACCGGCTGCACGATTCCCGCCAAGAAGTTCTTCGCTCACCCCGGCGGGGACAATATCGATAACACCTGAAAAAATGCCCTGGCCAATGAGATCCTCCATGGTTTTATCACCGATACCCTGTGCATGAAAGGGTATGGCGGCGTAACCCTTCTTTTCCAACAGAGCCAACACCTGCTGGCCGCACGCTTCTGAAAATTTGAAACCGGTCACGGCAATCATGGGGGCTTCACTGGAGAGCGTCACCGCTCCGCTGCTTGCTTCCACCATGCCGCATATCCCGCCGGCAGCCAACCCCAGTATTGATCGCGTCAGCTCATTGAGTCCGAGAATATCAACGACGGAGTGCATCATCGTAATGTCTTTGGTTCCGAAGTACTCGGCTGCATAGGCAGGCATGGCTGCGGTACTGGACAGCATAAGCTTGGGAATGCCGAAAGGGATCTGCTTCATGATGGACGTTGCCGTCGTTGTGTTGGAAGCACCCCCGGATGCAAGGATTCCCCCCAAAGAATTTTTTTGATGCATGCCAAGCAACAGGGCGCAGGCGCCGCTGATCATTATGGACATCCCTGCCGCGGTATCCCTTGAAGCTCGAATTTGGGAAATATCCCCTTTGCCGGCGTTGGCCACCGTCTCCGCTGCAATGTCCGGCGGAATGCTCGGTTCCTGACCGATGCCGATATCCATAAGAATAGCATGAAACCCTTTGGCTTCTATCTTATCTTTAAGAAAGCGGCCCTCTTCTCCCTTGGTATCCATTGAACATAGAATAACGATATTTTTTAGCATGCAGGTTTTCCTTTTTATAAGTAATGAGTAGGTATCAGATGTCTTTTTGAATGACAACCCCAACTGTTAGTCAAAACAATAAATTTAATTATACAGAAAGCTGTTTTAGAACTTCAGACGCTAACTTATCCCTTGCCCTAATCGATAACTTTAGGATATCATCTGGGCTCTTATGGACCCTGTGGTTGTCATAATGGTTCTGTTGTCGGCATTAATGCACGCACTGCGGAACTTTTTCAACAAAAGAGCGCTGGACAAACAGGCTTTTACATGGTGGTTTGAGATCTTCGGTCTGCTTTTCTTTACCCCTGTTTTTGCATTTGTCTTTATCCGGGAAGGATTGACTATTACCATTTCACCAGCGTTCATTCTTCTTTCCGGAATTGTACATTTCATTTATTGGCTGTTTCTTACAATCGCTTTGGAAAAAGGTGACCTTTCTCTTGTTTACCCGATCATGCGATCTTCGCCGGCACTGGTGTTGATATTTTCAGTCACACTTCTCAATGAAAATATCAGCGTCCCTGGTATATTCGGCATATTGCTGGTAGCCTTAGGCGTGTATACCATCCATATGACAAAGCTTGATATTCTTGAGTTGACCAAACCGTTTCGCTCGGTTGTCAAAGAGCGGGCCATTCAATTCGCCTTTTTGACACTGGTCAGCGTGGCGTCTTATTCGGTTATTGATAAAATGGCCGTCAGCCATATGGATCCGGTTGCTTTTGCCTATCTGTATCCATGGATAAGCCTCAGCCTCTTTACCTTTTATCTGTTCAAGACAAAATCAAAAAGCATAATAAAAAGAGAATGGAAGGTTCATAAACGATCAATACTGACATGCGGATTTTTAGGGATATTCGGATATTTTCTCATTCTGCTGGCTTTCACCACAGAGCGTGTGAGCTATGTGGTTGGATTAAGGCAGCTCAGTATCGTGTTTGCCGTCTTGTTGGGCGGGCATTTTCTCAAAGAGAAGCATCTGCTGATACGCATCACATCGTCCCTCATCATCTTTCTGGGCTGTTATTGCATTATCGTGGCCGGATAGCATTAATATAACCCCGGAAATAGATTTGCCCTGCAATCATAAATGTTAGAAATAAATTTCCATTATTGCAGCTCCATGCCGTCGGATTCAAAAAATGCTTCGATAGGATATAAAAGAGATGCTTTCGAGCAGGATTCGAGATCGCAAATATCATGGTTGACTAAATGAAATTTTCAAAGGATATAGTGACGGATTAAAAAACCAGGGGGAATATTTAATTCGAAGTGAAGCATAAAAACGATAACAACCGCTTAAGCGTCCGGCCGCTTTTGGAAGCGGATCTCGATGAGGCGGATCGGATTATGCGATTGGCCTTCGGGACCTATACCGAACAGCCGGATCCAAGACAATACAAGGGTGACGCCGGCTTGGTTCGACCGCGGTGGCGGGCGGACCCGGAATCCGCGTTTGCCGCCGAAATAGACGGCCGGCTCGTGGGATCCAATTTTGCCGCACAGTGGGGGAGCTTTGGTTTCCTTGGCCCGTTGTCCATTGACCCGGCGTATTGGGACCGGGGATTTGCCAAATACCTGGTGGCGCCGACGGTTGAGTTGCTGGATTCGTGGGGGGTCAAGCTTGCGGGGCTCTTCACATTTCCGCACAGCGTCAAGCACATCGGGCTTTATCAAAGGTTCGGTTTTCGCCCCAGATGCCTGACGATGGTGTTCGAAAAAGCGGTTGATCCGAAAGCGCAGGCATCCCTTTCATGGTCGGTGCTTTCTCAACTTGACGATGGGCAACGACGAAAAGCGCTGCAGGCCTGCCGCCAACTCACCGGCATGATTTACGAAGGCCTGGATGTAATCCTGGAGATTGAATCGATTACTGCGCAAGATCTGGGGGATACCGTACTTGTGTGGGGAGAAAATGGACTGATCGGTTTTGCAGCTTGCCATGCAGGACCGGGAACTGAAGCCGGCAGCGGCGCCTGCTTTGTAAAATTTGGTGCAGCGGCACCGGGCCACAACGTTCGGGATAGCTTCAAAAAACTCTTGCTGTCCTGTGAGGCATTTGCGAAACACGTCCATGCGGACCGAATCATGTTGGGTGTTAATTCGGCCCGGCAGGAAGCCTATGAGGCGATCTTGTCCGCGGGATATCAGATGTTGCGAACCGGGATTGCCATGCATCGGCCCCATCTGGCAGGTTTCAGCAAGTCGGGCGACTTTGTGATCGATGATTTGCGATGACGGCAGCCGGCATGACGATAGGGGCTCGGTTTCTGAAAACCAAGTCGATGGAACGGCGTTCCTTACTTATAAAGAATATTTTTAAAGAAAGGAGTTAATAATGGGAAAGCATTTTGTATTGATTCATGGTGCCTGGCACGGCGGCTGGGTCTTTGATGGTGCTGTCAAGCTTCTCCAGGCAGCAGGGCACACGGCCGAAGCACCCACCTATCCGGGGAATAAGCCGGGAGATGATAGGAACGGCATTACATTTGATCAAATAGTAGATTCAGTTGTGGCGGTTCTAAAAAAGCAACTCGCTCCTGTTATCCTTGTGGGACATTCCAGCGCGGGTTTTGTGCTCCAATCCGCGGTCCCTCAAGCTGCTGATAAAATTGAAAGACTGGTTTTTTACAACACATTTCTGCTGCCGGACGGCAAGTCACAGTTCGATTTGGTTCCGCCCGAAGCTGCTGAAGGATTGAGCGCAGCTGCAAAGGCCTCGCCGGATAATTCGGTACCCGTCATTCCGCCGTTTGTGCGGGAAACATTGATGGCAAATGATACGCCGGCGCATCAGGATGCTGTAATCGGCAAATGTGTTCCCCAGCCCTTGGCGTTATTCACCACGCCGGTCCACACAGCCCTCTTTAAAGCGCTTGACATCCCCACATCCGTGCTTTTCTGCAAAGACGATACCTCGCTTCCACCGGGTGCATTTCTGGGTATGGCACAGGCAGAGCTGGGAAATTTTAAACTTGTGGAAATAAGCGGCGGACATGAGACGGTTTTTACAAATCCGGCAGGATTCGTAAAAGGGCTTTTGGAAGCGATTGCGTAAGAATAAAAGGACGATAATATGGAGATCAAAAGCTTTCAGGACTATTATCCGGATGATTATGCAATCTGCTACGGTTGCGGAAAATTGAATGAACACGGGCATCAGATCAAAAGCTATTGGGATGGCGATGAAAGCGTCTGCCGCTTTAAACCGCAGCCCTACCACACAGGCGCACAGAACTTTGTTTATGGCGGCTTGATTGCCTCGTTGATTGATTGCCATGCAACCGGCACAGCGTCGGCGGCCAAGCATCGATCCGAAGGAAAAATCATAGGAGAAGGTTTGCTGACCCGGTTTGTGACGGCCGCTCTGCATGTCGATTATACGGCCCCTGTTCCCATAGACGCAACCCTCGTGCTTCGGGGGCGTGTCGAAGAGATAAAGGGCCGAAAAATCACCGTCACTGTTAAGCTTTTCGTGGGAGATACTGTCTGTGCCAAAGGACGGGTGATCAGTATCGAAATGCCGGATGAGATGGCAAAAAAATTCAAATAGACACAAGAGCGTTTGGAAGCGAACCCTATTGCAAACGATTGGCTTAGATGAGGCCTCTTTTTTTCGCCATCCCCATCATTTGCTCGGCATTTGTGGCCGGCGGGATGCGGCGGCGGTCAGCGGGTTTGAGGACGAGCTTCAACGCATCCTCGGGACAGGTGGTGACGCAAAGACCGCATCCGATACAGCGATCCAGGTTCACTTCAGCCAGACCGTCTTCATTCATCCGAATGGCGGTCATCTGGCAGCGATCCAAGCAGGTTTCGCAACCTGAACAAGTGTCGCTGTCCACGACGGCATAATGGTTCGTAAATACAATTTCCGCCGGCCGGGGATGCTTGTTTAATGCTTCCAGAACGCCGCAGCAATCCCCGCAGCAGTTACACATGCCTGAAGGATTTTGCGAAGTTGCCGGTTGGGTCACCAGCCCGGCTTCCTGGCATTTTGTCATAATGGATAGGGCTTCTTCAAAATCGATTTTTCTGCCCATACCCCGGTCAAGGTAATACTGCCCCATGGAACCGAACATGAAACAGGCTTCCAGGGGTTTGCCGCAGGACTGGTCGATGAGTTCTTTCCTTTTGCGGCAGATGCAATCCGTCACCACGATGTTCTCTTTGGATTTCAGGATCTCTATGGCATCATCGTAACTGGCGATTTGTTGTGTTATATCCAAAGATTGCCGGACAGGAACCGTGCGTAGAAAATAATCGACGCCTTTCTGAATGGTTTTTTCAAATCCTTCCTGACTATACGCTTCCACCATGTGCGCCAGTTCAGGCTGAAGGTTTTTTATCTGAAATTCAAAAAGACCATGGACAAATGGGACGGCTGCATATTTAACTGCTTCTGTTTTCTTCATGCGAAATAACAGGCCGCGATCAGCCATGTCCTCGAGTTGCCGGGCAATCTCCGGCGCAGGACGGCCGAGACGATGGGCGATGGATTGACCGGTTTCGAGCCTGGGAGATAATTCCAAAAAAAGGGCCGCGTCATCGGCTGAGAATAGATATTCAAGGATCTTTATCTCTATTCCGGAGGCTGTCTCCGGAAACCCCATGGAATATTGGTCAAGCTGTCTCTGCAATTTGCGATAGATGGTTTCGGACATGGTTTCTCCTTTGATGTATCCATGATATCATTCGGTTGCTGATACGTACTGATGACAAATATTGGTGAAAGATGCAAGCAATAAAGTTTTCCTTGACATGCCGACAATGGACCGGTCATATGGTTAATGAATGATCGTTAATTAAAAATGAAGTAAATCATGGATTGATAGGAGGAATTATGGGCCTAATGACGGCAGGACAATATGAGGAAAGCCTGCGGAAGTTGAATCTGGTCGTATATCAGTTCGGCAGGCGGGTGGAAAATGTGGTGGATGACCCCATAATTCGACCGTCCATGAGCTCGGTTGCCAAGACCTATGAATTGGCCCATCTTCCGGAGCACGAAGATATCATGACGGCCAGGTCTCACATCAGCGGGAAAAAAATTAACCGGTTTACGCACATACACCAGAGTATCGACGATCTGGTGAAAAAAAGCAAGATGGGCCGGCTGCTGGGTCGCGAAACCGGGTGTTGTTTTCAGCGATGTGTGGGGATGGATGCATTGAACGCGCTTTCCATTGTCACCTATGCCATGGATGGGAAGCATGGGACTTCTTACAATGAACGGTTTTTGAAGTATCTTGAATATGTTCAGGAAAATGATTTGATCTGTAATGGGGCAATGACCGACCCGAAAGGCGATAGAAGCCTGCCGCCATCCAAACAGCCGGATCCTGATGCCTATCTTCATGTGATCCGGGAAACAAAAGACGGCATTGTGGTCAGGGGTGCCAAGGCCCATCAAACCGGTGCGGTCAATTCCCACGAGGTCATCGTCATGCCCACCATGACCATGCGGGCGGAAGACAAAGCCTATGCTGTTTCTTTTGCCCTTCCCAGCGATGCTGACGGTATCGTTTATATCGTGGGAAGGCAGTCCTGCGATACCCGCAAGCTGGAAGAGGGGGTGCTCGATCAGGGGAATATCCTTTTCGGCGGGCACGAAGCCCTTGTTGTTTTTGACGATGTATTTGTTCCCTGGGAGCGTGTTTTCATGCACGGGGAATATGATTTCACCGGGCTGCTGGTGGAGAGTTTTGCTGCCTATCACCGGCAGAGTTATGCCTGCAAGGTGGGGGTGGGTGATGTGCTCATCGGAGCGGCCCAGACTGCCGCCGAGTACAATGGCGTTGAAAAGGCTTCACACATTCGCGATAAAATCGTCGAAATGAATCACCTGAATGAAACCCTTTTCTGCGGATGTATTGCGTGTGCCTCCGAAGGGAACAAAATGGCCGGCGGCACCTATCTGGTGGATGTTTTACTGGCCAATGTTCACAAGCACAATGTCACCCGGTTTCCGTTTGAAATCGCCCGCATTGCCCAGGATATCGCCGGCGGTTTGATGGTGACGCTGCCATCCGAGCAAGATCTTCGCTCTCCGGAAACATCCAAATGGCTGGAAAAATATTTCAAAACCCGAGCAGATATCCCAACGGAGGAACGCATGCGGGTCCTCAGACTCATCGAAAATCTTACCCTGGGAACAGCTGCCGTTGGGTATCTTACCGAGTCCCTGCACGGGGCCGGATCTCCCCAGGCCCAACGGGTGATGATCTCCAGGCGAATCAACATGCTGGAAAAACAAAAAGCAGCCAAAAAGCTTTGCGGTATCGATATCGCCTAAGCGCTGCTTGCATGTAGATTTTTCGAAATTACCCCGTACGTGAGCACCGGGTATTTTCACATCAGGGTGCCAGGCTGTCTTGAATGGCTTTTTTGAGCGCTTTGTTGTTTGCCGGCGGTACGGGTATCCCCGGGCGTAGATCCATCATAATTGCTTCGGTGGGACATCCGGTGGCACACAGACCGCAGCCGATGCATTGATCCAGATCCATTGTCGGGTAATTGCGTTCATCCATCTGAATGGCGCTCATGGGGCAGCGTTCCATACAGATTTCGCAGGATTCACACAAAGCGGCATTTAAAATGGGTTGAAATCCGGAATTGACGGCCAGTCCGGGTTTGGGCTGTGCTTTTGCACTTTTCAGTATCACGCAATGGCACGAGCAGCAATTGCACAAAAAATCGATTTCCTGCCGGTTATTGGTGCAATGAACCAGGCCTGCGTTTTCCGCCTGATCTAAAATTTCCATGGCTTCCGCCTTGTCGATGGCCCTTCCCATCTTTCTTTCGATAACAAATGCCGCGCCGGCTCCGAATTGAATGCAGACTTCATCGGGGTTGCCGCAATGGCTTGCTTCATCCACAAGTTTTGCCTGGTGCCGGCAGTAGCATGTACTCACTGCCAGAGGGGTTGAGGTTTCTATGTATCGTTTTACCTGGTCATAGGTGTGAACCTGGTTTTCCGCTTTGATAACGCGGTTGACGGCGATGACACGCATGACGGGAAAAGCATTTTCCCGGGGTTTTCTATTGGCATCGACCGCTTTCTTGTATTTTTGAATCAGTCGGGCAAGCGTCCGGTCTCTTTCGGTATTTGTACCCCTCATAAACTGGTATTCAAAGATACCGGGCACAAACGGCGGGCCGCCGTAAAGGGCCGAGCCACCCTTTTGAATGGAGAATAAAAGACCTTTATCGGCCATTATTTCCAGGCGCGGCGCCACCCATTCAACGTCCTTTTCCATACCTTTTGCGATATCGACGGCTGGGTGGAGTCCGCGCGGCAGACCGATGCTGATGACGGCTTCTTCAGGCGAAAAAAGTGTTTCCGCCAGTTCGTAAAATTCAGGAATGTCCATGCCGGGAAACATGCCGCCTCGATTTTTCATTGTCTCGCATAGCTGATGATAGAGTTTTTCTGCCATTTTTACTCCTTATTTTGCTGGGTTCAATCCCTATATAATTTGCGGGTCCGTAAGGATCCGGTAGTTCTTTCTTTGGACCAATTCTTTGACGGTCGATGCGACATAGCGGGAGCTTCTTTTAGGGGGAAAGGATTTGAACATGAGCGAAATTTTGCTGAGCTCATCCAGTTCTTGCATATAATGACGCAATCGGGTCGGGTTTTCAGTTCGATCGTTTCGGGAAACAAACAGGGGTTTTTCCGGATTCATCCAACCCTGGGCTACATGGCCGGCAAAGATGCCGGCGCAGTTACAGCGATTGGCGCCATCGAAAAAACCGCAGTTGGTGCGTAAAAAATCCTTTATCTGATTGCGCGCACGGGACAGGCGCTTGCGGAATGCCGCCGGGGAAATGCCCAAAATATAAGCTCCTTCCACACCGGAGACCTCTATGACGGTTCCTAAAATGAAAGCGATGCGATGCGCCCGGTTCAATGCCTGCAGAAGGGCCTGGGTGCATGCGGAAATCATTTCTGCTTCAACAAAAGGTTGGGGTGCCTCCATGGGCGTATCAAACCAACTTTTGGCTTCGGCCCGGTCTATGATTTCCTGTGCTTTTTTCATTGTCAATTGCAGGCGTTTGACCTTCTTTTTTCGAACCGCTTTGAGGTGATTGGCGGCAATTCGCAGCACCCAAGCTAAAAAGGGACCCTCAAAACGGAAGCCCGTGAGATTGGTAATAATTTTTATCAGTATTTCCTGGGTCGCATCCTGGGCGTCTTCCGGATGAAACCGCATGCGTAAGGAGAGTGCGTATATCGGGTCTTGAATTTGTTTGATGATTGTTTCAAGGGCGTCGCTGGAGCCGTTGACGGCCAACTTGACTAACGTTTCTATTTTCGTTTCCATAAATTTAAGCTGCGTGATAATCTTTAAAGAGTGAATACCTCGGGTTATTCGGTTTCTATTGTCATGGATGTGCGTTAAAAATCAACGGCAATGTTTTTGATGCTTTGTAATATATTGAGTGTCTTGGGTTGCCAAGTGTGACAAATTAAAACGATGGATACACGCACGCATCGTTGCCTGGGCAACATTACGGGCTGGTTGACATTGGATGGGGCATCCGATAAGTGACTTTCTGGCTGGCAGCATGCCAAATCCTGTTTTTATAAACAAAGAGGTACGGAGAGTTTATGGCGGACCGGGATGAATGGGGACAAGATCCCTCGGTGAAAGGCATGCGTAAGATCTTTGGAGAAATGGAAGCGCGTCAGGAGAGCCTCCTGAAACAGCTGAATATTTCGTTTTATGATCCCCGGTTGAGGCCATGGCGGGAACAGGCGCTATTGCTTTTTAATAAAGCATGGGCAAGGGCGAGCAGACTGGGAATTCCCATGGATGTCGGTAAAGCCGGCACCATGTATGTTGCAGGACTGTCAAAAATACTTCAGATGGAAGGGATTGAACTGCCGGATGCGCTGTTGCCCTTTGATGCGGACATTGAAATGCTGCTTAAGGAGGAGGGTGCTTGATTCGTTTGCGATTGTTCGGGAGATGCAGAATATATCACGATCCCGTGAGTCCCGTATTGAAGTCATCAGCGGAAATCGGCTGGGATGCCTGGTTTCGCGATATCGATCTGGTAACACCCAGGAAGTTGAAAGGGCGGGAGTTGCTCATGCGGACACGGGGCTGGTGGACGGTGGAACCTGAAGAAGTGATTGCAGTGGTGGAATCTTACGGTAAGTTGATTGTCGGAGGAGGCGGCGAGTTGATGGTGGAATTTTCAGAGGCGCAACAAATGGAGTCTCTGTCAAAGGCCCTGGCTGAAACGTTTGGAGAGCAGGTGATGCTGTCTCCCTGATAGGAATATTTTTTTAATGCTTAAAACAGGGGAAAAGGACAAATGATCGTCAGAAACCTGAAGGATAAAGAGGTCCTGGATACGACATATCTCGCCCATGGGGGCGCCATAGCCCAGATGATTCTGGATCGCAGAACATTAAAGGAAATCGGTTTCCTGGCCTGCGCCACCTTGGAAAGTGGTAAGGAAATTGAAGCCCATGTGGATCCCATGGAGGAGATATATTATGTGATGTCCGGCGAAGGTGAAATGGCTGTGGGGGAAGAATCACAACACGTGGTTCCGGGCGATGCCGTATGGGTTCCAAGAGGTGAAGCGCACAGTCTTTTAAACACCGGCAAAGATATTCTGTTTATTCTGGTTGTGGCATCGCCCTGGTGGTAGAAGGGTTTCCGGTGTCGTTATCAACGGGATTGAAAAATACCTGCAGGATAGATGAAAAATGAAGGAAGCCGTAAAACATGCTGATTGGGATGCCGAGTATTATTATGAAGAGGGATGTTTTATTCTCGAACTGTTGAATTCTCCTGAAGAACCACAGGTGTCCATAGCGCGGGCGCGCGTCAAACCCGGCATTGCGACCGCCCGCCACCGTCTTTTGGATGTTGAAGAACGGTATGTCGTTCTCGAGGGCAGGGGGAGGGTGGAGGTCGGTGGGTTGCCGCCTGAAGACGTGGGGCCAGGTGACGTGGTGCTGATTCCGGCTTTCTGTCCGCAACGTATCGCCAATATGGGGGATACGGATCTTGTTTTTCTGGCAATCTGCACGCCCCGCTTTACATCGGAACAGTATCAAAGGGTTGTGGAACCCTTTAAGCACTGAAAAAATATTGATGCGCTGCAGGCAATTGAGAAACAAACCGATTGCATGGGCAGGCAAGTCTATAATTGACCTAAGGTGAAAAACACTATAGATTATTTCATGTCTCTTTGTAACGTCGATACGGGGTCGATGCAAGTCAAATGGAATGCGGCCGAGGCTGAAATCTATATACGCCGTGCATCATTGGCGGATGTGGGAATCTTGACCGCGTTAGGTTTGCGAACATTTCGTGATAGCTATGGGCCGGATAATGACCCGGATACCATGACGGATTACCTGGCTTCGTCTTTTTCCCCGGAGCAGATTGCATCGGAACTGGCTGCTCCCGCTTCCATTTTTCTACTGGCGAACAAAAACGGCAAAGCCATTGGCTACGCCAAACTGGATGTCGATAAGTTGCCGGACTGTGTGACCGGACCCGGACCCATCAGGCTGTTTCGGTTTTATGTGGAACAGGAGTATACCGGCAATGGTTGCGGCGCCGCGTTGATGAAGGCTTGCCTGAATGAGGCCCGCCGGGGCGGTTATCAAAGCATATGGCTCGGTGTATGGGAGCAAAACGAGCGAGCACAAAGATTTTATCAAAAACAAGGGTTTCATCCGGTGGGTTCGCAGGACTTTATCTTCGGGCGGGAAATCCAAAAAGATATCATCATGGCAAGGGTTATCGCTACGATGGACTAAGCTATAACAGCGGTTGCCGTTCCAATTAGGCGGGAATAATCGTTAATAATTATTAATTGTCAATTGATAATTATTAATAAAAACAGGTTGGTAAATAGCATTGCAAGAAAGGAGGCTAACCATGCCTGACCCTTTCAATTCGATCTACTCGCACGGCTTTATTCGGGCGGCGGTTGCCGTGCCGTCTGTCCGCGTGGCGGACTGCAATTATAATGTCGAGCGCACCTTGCACCTTGCGCGCCGTGCCTCTGATCAGCATGCCGCCATCGCGCTTTTCCCGGAACTCGGCATTTCAGCCTACTCCAACGAAGATCTGTTTCATCAGAATGCATTGCTCGAGGCCGCACAGACGGCGCTGGTTTATTTGAGAAAAGAAAGCCGTGACCTTTCACCCGTTCTTCTCGTGGGGGCTCCTCTCCGATTTGAGGAGAAACTGTTCAACTGCGCCGTGGTAATATACAAGGGCAAGGTGCTGGGCATCGTTCCCAAAACCTATATTCCAAATTACCGGGAATTTTACGAAAAACGCCAGTTTACCTCTGCCCGAAACGCTGTTCGTCGGCACGTGAGCTTTCTTGATGAACTCGTTCCTTTTGGTAACGATCTGATTTTTGAAGCATCCAATATTCCGGGTTTCGCCCTGCATGTCGAGATATGCGAGGATATCTGGACACCGATTCCGCCAAGCACATACGGCGCACTGGCCGGCGCAACTATACTGATGAATCTGTCCGCCAGTAATATCATCATGGGCAAAACCGACTATCGCCGTCTCCTTTGTGCCTCTCAATCCGCCAAGTGTTTGTCGGCCTACCTGTATTCCGCCGCCGGCCCCGGTGAATCCACCACCGATCTTGCGTGGGATGGATACGCTGTTATCTATGAAAACAACGATCTATTGGCTGAGTCACAGCGCTTTTCGGCGGACGAGCAACTCATCAGTGCGGATATCGACCTGGATCGATTGATACAGGATCGCATGCGCATGACCAGTTTCAACGACACGGTGCGTGAACATCGTCGACAGCTGGCTGAAATGCGACGCATTGCATTTAGGTTTGAAATTCCCAAGGGTGAAGTCCGATTAAACCGCAATGTTCCGCGGTTCCCCTATGTGCCCAGTGAGCCTGCGGTGCTGGATGAACGCTGCTTTGAAGTTTATAATATTCAGACCCACAGTCTCATGAAACGGCTCACAAGTGCTGATGTCGAAAAGCTGGTTATCGGGGTCTCGGGCGGACTCGATTCCACCCAGGCGCTGATCGTTGCTGCAAGAGCCATGGATCGATTGGGGCTACCCCGTTCGAATATTCTCGGTTATACCATGCCGGGCTTTGCCACCAGCACGATTACCAACCAGAACGCGCATCACCTGATGAAGATGCTGGGGGTCACGGCAAATGAAATTGATATCAGGCCATCGTGTGCACAAATGTTTAAGGATATCGAACACCCATATGGAAACGGCGAGGCGGTTTATGACGTCACGTTTGAAAATGTTCAGGCAGGTGAGCGGACATCCCATCTTTTTCGATTGGCGAATCTGCACAATGCCATGGTGCTGGGGACCGGGGATTTGAGCGAGCTGGCCCTGGGCTGGACCACCTACGGTGTGGGCGATCAGATGGCTCACTATAATGTGAACGCTTCCGTCCCCAAGACCCTGATTCAGCATCTCGTGCGCTGGTCCATCAAGACAAATCAGTTTAACAGCCAAACCAACGCAGTTCTTGAATCCATACTGGATACCGAAATATCTCCTGAATTGATTCCGGACGGGAATGGCGCCGGCGACAAGCCGTCACAGCGCACGGAATCCATTATCGGGCCATATGAACTTCAGGATTTTAATCTTTATTATATCTTACGCTTCGGATTTAAGCCCAGCAAGGTCGCTTTTCTGGCGTTTCATGCGTGGGCTGATAAAGGGAAAGGACTCTGGCCGGAATTCTTACCCGCTGAAAAACAGAACCAGTATGATCTGGCCACCATCAAAAAATGGCTCCATGTTTTCCTGTATCGATTTTTCAAGATCAGCCAGTTCAAACGTTCGGCGCTGCCGAATGCGCCTAAAGTGGGATCGGGCGGATCCCTGTCGCCCCGGGGGGACTGGCGGGCGCCCAGCGATTCCGAGGCCGTGGTCTGGCTGGATGAATTGCATAAAAACGTACCCGAATAAATTTTCATGCCCTCCCGAGCGCAACGAAGCATGAAAATTTATAACCCAAAGGGCGGTGATTCCGTGGGATACGTGACGATGAAATTAATCAGGATTTCCTTTTTCTCCCCGGGAGCAAGCGCCAATACCCACAGCATGACCCCTGCTTTGTCCTTGTAATTACGTTCGTTGGGTTCCGGCGTCATTTTGACATCCTTCACCTGAATTTTATCGGTTTTCGAGACCGGTATGCTGTCTTCAATTTTAAGCTGCACGGTCTTGGCCTTCACGTTTTCAGCGGTTATTTTATATTCGAACTCTCTGACAACGGTATCTCTCTGTATGGTTCCAAAATAGGTTTCTTTGATCTTGTCCTTCAGTTTTTCCCTCTTTACCTTAACAGCCCTGTCCGCGCCGAGATTCAGATAAAAAGGTTCCCCTGCCTTTTTTTCGGCAAGATATGTCTCGCCGATATAGCGTCCTCCGAAATACACATTCAACTGTCCGCTCAGCAATTCCTTGTCAGCGGTTGCTTCGGATATAAGAAATGTCAAACCCGATAGGCGGGGTATGGTGTAATGAAAGAAATCGCCATGTAACCGCTTTGTAAATATCGGCAGGAGGGAGGATGTATTGCGAGATGCGATGTCCACCGGATAGGGTATTTGATATTCAAAAGAGAAAGGCAGTTCCTTTTGAATGGTTTCCATGTATTCTGCTGCTGATTCAGGTGGCTCCGATGACAGAGCCGTATCCTGTTCGGATTCAAGAAGGGGGCCGCTTTCCGATTTCATTAGCAGGGACTCCCGCAAGGCGGCAGGGTGCGGCCGCGGGATATCGAGCATCCAGCTGGACAACTCAGGCAACCGAACGCCCTTCAAGGGGATGACGTTGGATATGGAAAGATTCACTTTTTCCCAGTCTTCTCCTGATTTTTGAGATATGCGTGAGAACATGGTCAGTTCGGCATCGGACAAATCAACGGGAACGGATACCTTATAAAAAGGTTTCCAGGATGCATTTTTTACAAGATACTGAACTTCCAGGCGGATATTTTCGGCCTGGCCGGCGTTAAACAGGACCTCAACAACCTTTTTGACTTTTTGACTGCTGCCGCGAACATCCGCCAATTCTTTTTCTGTTTTTTCTATGTCCTTATTTGCCACCGTAATCGCATCGTCCAGTTTCTGTTTTTCCTGATTGATGGCTTCTGAGGCAGATCCCAGATAGCCCACCGTCTCTTTGAGGTTCTCTATTTCAGGAAAATGCGTCTGGACATCTTTTGGCAGCTGCATTTTCGAAAAATCGACAAGAGAATCCAGAAATGCCTCTTTTTTGGCCAGAACAGCCTTTTTATCATTCAGTATGTTACGTGATCTTATGAGTGCTTGAAGCTTTTCGTCAAGGATTCTTACTTGTTCCTGGGGAAACTCCCTTAAATGAATATCTCTGATTTGGACACTGATTACTTCTCCATGACCAAAAACACGTGCGCTGACTGAATCCTTGTCTGCCGTAAACGCCTCGATTTCTATCAGCAATTCATTCATCCCCGGCTGAACCTCGGCAAGGCACGTTCGGCTGACCAGCGCCTGATCAGAAAAAAGGGTGACTTCTGTAATATTTGATGATAAAAATTGGGATGCGTACCCTGGGATCACCCAACCAAAAGAAAAAATCAGCAGGCAGGACATTATTTTTTTCATGGCGCCTCCAAATCCAACATGTCGAATGGGTTGATACACTGCTTAAAGATCATAGCATATATTATCGCGTCACCGCAACCTCGGGAGGTGAAAGATGCAGGCAACGAGGAAAATTCTCAAGGTTATAAAAAGTCAGCCCACCATCGAGGGCGCTGGTGTTAAATTGAAACGGGCTTTCGGTTTCAGCGATGTCCCGACCTTTGATCCATTTCTGCTGCTGGATGATTTTCGATCCAGTGATCCACGGCACTATCTTGCCGGATTTCCCTGGCATCCGCACCGCGGCATCGAAACCATCACCTACGTTATCGACGGCCATGTTGAACACGGTGACAGTTTGGGGAATAAGGGGATTATATCCCCCGGGGATGTTCAATGGATGACCGCAGGAAGCAGTATTATTCACCAGGAAATGCCCAAGGGAGATGAAGCAGGTAGAATGGGCGGGTTTCAGTTGTGGGCGAACCTGCCGGCATCTCAGAAGATGATCGATCCGAAATACCGGGAGGTAAAAAGAGATAACATACCGGTTGTTGAAGACAAAAAAGGAACGCTCATCCGAATTGTATGTGGAAACGTGACGGGTACGCAAGGTCCGGTGGAGGATATCAGCATCGACCCGGAATATCTTGATGTGACGGTTCCTCCTCGATCGGAGTTTCGCCATACCACGATAAAAGGGTATACGGTTTTTGCATATGTGATCGAAGGCCGCGGATGCTTTTATCAGGAAAAGAATGCACTCAGCAGCGAAACACTGGTTTTGTTCGAAGACGGCGACCGGATATCGGTTTCAACGGAAGACGAGCCGGTTCG
The DNA here is from genome assembly GCA_964435695.1 of uncultured Desulfobacterales bacterium. Lineage (GTDB taxonomy): Bacteria > Desulfobacterota > Desulfobacteria > Desulfobacterales > B30-G6 > CAYTAQ01. The sequence continues at coordinate 33,645 of CAYTAQ010000015.1, forward strand.
ATTTCTGCTGATATCCGGCAAGCCTCTCAACGAACCCATTGCCTGGCAGGGATCCATCGTTATGAATACCCAAGCGGAATTGCAGGTTGCATTTGAAGAATACCAGCAGGGGAGGTTTATCAAACATGCACGACCCTGAAAGCGAAAATGAGGAGACACCGCGGCTGCGCCCCGCAACAGACCAAGATTTTCAAGAGATTATTTCCTGGATTCCTGATAAAGCATCGTGCAGACTTTGGGGCGGCCCGATGATTCGATTCCCGTTCGCCCTGGAATCTCTTAAAAAAGATATGCAGTATCAGGAGGATAACACCTTTTCGCTGGTGAATGCCGAAGGCACGCTGTTGGGGTTGGGGCAACTGTTGGAAAAACCTGACAAACGAATACATCTGGCAAGAATTATCGTTTCTCCTGATCATCGGGGACAGGGTATAGGCCTCAACCTGTGCCGCAGCCTCATGGAGGCGGGCAAAAAAAGACACGGTGAAAGCGAGTTTTCCCTGAATGTCTATGTAGAAAACAGCACCGCAAAGAACCTTTATATAAAATTGGGATTCAAAGATCACGAGCCGCCATCAGAGTTTACAGAAGACGCGTCGGTTGTCTATATGGTAAAGACGCGAGACAAGACGCGAGACGTCCTATTCAAAACAAACGGATAGTCGATGATGAATAACAATTCTGAAGAAGTAAAAAGATGGGCATCCGATCCGGTGATGATTCAAAGGGCCAGAACGATGCTGGTTGTCTCTCTTTCGAAACGGACGTCCGATGAACTCGTGCGGGTCCTTATGGATTGGATTGATGACAACGATCTTCAGTCGTTTTGCAGTCGATACCTGGAAGATGCGGACTTGAAGTGGATTCTGCGGTGATGCTTAAAGGAAAACGACGATATCAAGAGGGGGTATCATGAAAGACACACTGAAGCAGGGCATTACGTTTGAATTCACCTATCGTGTGCCTGAAGCGAAAACCGTGCCGGGATTGTACCCGGAAGCACCGGAATTCCAAATCATGCCCAAGGTTTTTGCAACCGGTTTTATGGTGGGACTTATGGAGTGGACATGCATCCAAGCCATTAATCCGCACATCGACTGGCCGCATGAACAGACCGTGGGAACGCGGATAAATGTCAATCATACTGCAGCAACGCCTCCGGGATTTGTTGTCAGCGTGTCTGTAACACTGGTGAAAGTTGATGGCAGGCGTCTCGAATTCGAACTGGTTGCCAGAGACGATGTTGACATCATCAGCAAAGGCACCCACGAACGCTTTATAATCGATGCGGATACGTTCAATCGCAAAGTGAAGGAAAAAGCAGAAAAGATTTCCGGTTAAGGATAAGTTATGCCATCGAAAAAGCTTTATTTTGAGGGGAACGCAAAAAACAGGCTGTCGGCCCTGCTGGATCTGCCGGCAGAAAGCGACCCCGTTGCGGTTGCCTTATTCGCCCATTGTTTTACATGCACGAAAAACCTTAAATCGGCCAATCGTATCAGTGCCGCCTTGACCCGGGAGCGATTTGCCGTGCTGCGCTTCGATTTTACCGGCCTGGGAGAGAGCGAGGGAGAATTTGCCGACACCAATTTTTCGTCGAATATCGGCGATTTGATCGCAGCCGCGAATTTTCTGGAATCGGCTTATGAAGCGCCGAAGATTTTAATCGGTCATTCATTGGGCGGTGCAGCGGTATTGCAGGCCGCCGGGCACATTCCCTCCAGCCGGGCGGTGGCGACCATAGGCGCGCCTGCCGATCCCGATCATGTCATGCGTCTTCTGCATGATCGAAAAGATATCATTGCGCAAAAGGGTGAGGCGGAGGTTGTCCTGGAAGGCAGGAAATTTAAAATTAAAAAGCAATTCCTGGACGACCTGGAACAGGTTCGCATGGCGGAGGTCGTTGAAAATTTAAAAAAAGCGATTATTATTTTTCATTCCCCCGTGGATGATATCGTCGGCATTGACAATGCCGCTAGAATATTTCAATTGGCACGCCACCCCAAAAGCTTTATTTCCCTGGATCAGGCGGATCATCTGCTTATGAACCCATCGGATGCGCAATATGTCGGCGCCATGATCGCGGTATGGGCGCGAAGGTATATATAGGCGAAAAAAACAGGGAACCCTAACACCCATCGGAAATTATTATGGTAATCGTAATAAAGTTCATTTCAGGCTTAAAAAACCGGTCTGAAGATCACACAGAAAAAAACAGGTTTACGAAAGGAATCATGCATGAAACGCAAGCAATGTGAAGTCACCGACCCCGAGAGGATCAAGAAAATTCTCTCAACGGCAAGCATCGGCCGTTTGGCCACAATCGATGCCGGGGACTATCCCTATATTACGCCGGTGAACTTTGTGTATTATCAGGGCAATATTTACTTCCACTGTGCAACCAGAGGAGAAAAGCTAGACAACATTGCCGGAAACCCCAAGGTCTGCTTCCAGGTGGATATTCCACTGGCCTACCTGGATGCCGGTTTTACAAAAGACAAATCCCCCTGCAAGCTGCATCAGTTTTACCATTGCGTCATCATTCGGGGAACAGCCCGGGTGGTAACTGACCGGCGGCTGAAAACCGATGCCTTGAACGCACTGGTTGAAAAACATGAAAGGGGTAAGTCTCCCAAAAAAGTTCATGAAGACATGGCGGACTATAAGGCCTGTGAAGTCGTTGAAATACACCCGGAACGATTATCCGCCAAAAGTGATCTGGCACAGGGAAAACCGGAGAGCGTGAAGGCCGAAATTGCAGCATATCTCATGCAGCGGAGCCGGCCGGGGGATCTGGCAACAATTCAAGAGATGGGCATGGACCCCGGCAAGCAATAAGCGAGAAACTCCATGCGGTTATGGACGGTGCATCCCGGATATTTGGACAGCAGAGGCCTTACGGCATTATGGCGCGAAGGTCTTTTAGCCCAGGCGGTATTGAAAGGTGCCACAAAAGGGTACACGCACCATCCCCAGCTGGAACGGTTTCGAGAGCAGCCGGCGCCCCTGGAATGTATGGCTGCCTACCTGATAGCAGTCTACAGGGAAGCGGAGAGGCGGGCCTATCGATTCAATGTCACGAAGATTTTATCACGAACTTCCTGCGAAACGATAACGGAGACAACCGGCCAGCTCCAATATGAGTGGCGGCATTTGAGAGCCAAACTCAGGCAAAGATCACCGGATCGGTTTGAGGTAATCCGGCACATTCAGATACCGGAGCCGCATCCTATTTTTCAAATCGTAGAAGGCGATGTTCGAAAATGGGAGAGGGTCACGTCATGAAGGAATGCAGAGATTTTGGGCGGTTTCTGAACCGCAAAGGGGAACGGATTGAAGCCAAAACACCGCATTCTCTTGATTATTGACGGAGCTATCAACCTGATACTCGGTATTCTGCTCCTGCTGATTCCCTTTGGGATGGCTCATTTTCTAGGTGTACCAGAACCGGTTACCTATTTATATCCCTGTGTGCTTGGCGCGGTTCTGTTCGGCATCGGCATGTCCCTGCTCCTGGAGGCTTGGGGAGGGCGCCAAGGAGTCCGCGGGTTAGGAATAGGCGGGGCAATTGTCATCAATTTCTGTGGTGCCGGTGCCTTGCTAGGATGGCTGTTGCTGTCGCCGTTTGATCTGCCCATGCGCGGCCAGATGCTTTTGTGGTCCATCGTCGTGGTGGTCATGCTGGTGGGCGTGGTCGAACTGATGACCGGGTCATGGCGGCAATAAAGGGTATCAGCAACATGGAAAACCGTTTCAATAATAAGTGGATAGATGACTGGCTGCAGTCACAGGGTATTCCCTTGTGGGGGGCCGCGGATATCCGGGGGTTATGCTTTTGCATTGGCGAAGATCGAAAGCCCTTTCCAGGTGCCATCTCATGGGCAATTCCCATGCGGCCCAAAATCATGGCCGGCATTCAAAAGGGACCAACCCAGGAATATGCCCGGGCGTATGCTGCGGTCAATGTGCGTATCACTGAGGTAGCAAATGGGCTGTCAAATGCCATTTTTCAAAAAGGATTTCACGCGCACCCGCTGGCTGCGTCGGACAGAACGGACAAGGAAAATATCAGGGGTGATTTTCCCCACAAGACGGCGGCCACACTGTCCGGGTTGGGATGGGTCGGCCGCCACTGCCAGCTGGTGACCCGTCAATTCGGGCCCTGGGTTCGTCTGGGAACCGTTTTTACGGATATGCCCATGGTTTATGGAAGGCCTTTCACTCGCGGATTTTGCGGCACCTGCCGCGCGTGTGTCGATGCGTGCCCTGCAGGCGCTTTAACCGGAAAAACCTGGAAACCCGGCATCGATAGAAAGGAAATACTGGATGCGGCTGGCTGTGACCGCTGGAAAAAGGAGCACTACCTTCAATTCAGCAACGGGCACAACTGCGGGATCTGTTCGTCGGTCTGTCCTTATGGGCTGAAACATCTTGGACGGATCACGGAGCAATCCAATTAAATAATTCCATGTGAGGCCTTTATGGATTTTCAACAAGCTTTTGAAGTCGCTCAGGCAAACGGCGAAGACTTCATCCCTACGGTATGTGGGATGTGCGGCCCCGGCGGACCGGGGGGCGGCTGCGGCATTTATGCCTTTGTCAAAGACGGCCGTTTTACTAAAGTTGCCGGAATGGACGAATGCCCGGTCAATAAAGGTGCCATTTGTGCCAAGGGGCATGCCGCACCCCAATGGGTCTATTCACCGGATCGGTTGACGCATCCGCTCAAGCGTATCGGCAAAAAGGGAGAAGGCAAATTTGAAAAAATCAGCTGGAATGCGGCCATCGCCCATATTGCCGAGGTACTGACACACCAAAAAAAAACCTACGGCGCCGAATCTCTGGCCATCTTATCCCCGGCCAGACGCTCCTATAGTTTTTATCTGCAACGGTTTTTAACGGCCCACGGCAGTCCCAATTACGGCCACAGCGGGATCTGTGTCATGCAGCGATTATTCGCCTTTATGTATACGGTGGGTGATTATCCAAGGCCGGATTATGGCAACAGTGACCTGATTATCTACTGGGGGCGCCAACCCATCTATTCAGGTCCTACGGCCCGTCCGGCACGGGCCTTTTTAGCCGCTAAGCAGCGAGGTGCGAAAATCATTGCCGTCAAACCCTCGGTGGAGCCGGATGTCGGCCTGTCCGATATCTGGGTGCCGGTGCGCCCGGGAACGGATGCAGCCCTGGCGCTTGCCATGCTGCATATCGTGATCGGAGAAGACCTGATTGACCATGACTTTGTGGAAAGGTGGTGCCATGGATTCAAGCGCCTGCAGGCCCATGTCCGGCAGCATTCTCCGCAATGGGCTGAATCGATCAGCGGTGTCCCGGCCGAACAGATTGAAACGGTGGCCAGGCTCTACGCAACAACGCCTCGCGCTGCCATCGACCTGGGCAATGGTGTGGAGCACACCCCCTCCTCCAATGACGCCATTCGGGCTGTGGCCATACTAATGGCCATTACCGGGCATCTGGACCGGCCGGGGGCCAATATCTTTGTCCCGCCGCCAAAGACCGCACCAAAAGATATCCAACTTAAAGAGCGTTATACGCAGGCGCTGGTGGATAAACTCGTGGGACCGGAATTCCCGGTTTCTTTTCAGCCTTTTCTGGAGGGGCCGACATCGGCATACTACCGCATCCTGGAAAGCGTGCTCACTGAAAAGCCATACCCTGTCCGGGGGGTCATCGCCCCGGGGACCCAGGCATCGGTTACCACTCGGGGAACAAAAAATGTTTTGAAGGCCCTGAAAAAGCTCGATTTTTTCGTGGTGGCCGATGTGGCCCGGACCGCGGATATGCCCTATGCCGATATTGTCATACCGGTGGCCACAAGTTATGAGATCGACCACCCCTTCCAAATGGTGCCGGGCTGGCTCATGGCAACCAATCGTGTTATCGAGCCCCTGGGACCTTACAAGTCCATGTTTGAATTATTCCTGGACCTGGGTAAGGCCATGGGGTATGGCGACGATTTCTGGAACGGTGACATCGAAGCGGCTATGGATGACCAGCTCGAACCGCTGGGGATGGAAATGGCCGAACTTCGACAACAGCGGACCGGTGTTGTCTATCCGTCCGATCCGCCGGCATACGAAAAGTATCAAGCCGTCTTTAATCGTCCAAGCCCACGCCTGGACCGCCGGCCCTTCCTTCCCCAGAGTAAGGTGGCACTGTATAACACCAGCTTCGAGGAGGCGGGATTCAACCCGTTGCCAGAATGGCGGGAGCCGCCGGAAAGCCTCAGTGCCACGCCTGATTTGATTGAAAGATATCCGTTGATTCTTTCCGACTACCATACGTCAAAAAACTTCAGTGCGTCCTGGCAGCGCAATGTGCCTCATCTGCGGGAAATTCAGCCCGACCCGGTGCTGCACATGCATCCGGATGCTGCCTCGATCCGCCGGATCGAAGCAAACGACTGGGTGATTGTAACCTCCCCGCATGCATGGATGAAGGTCAAAGCGGAAATATACCCCGGCATCCGGCCCGATACGGTCATGATCCTGCACGGCTGGTGGCAGGGTTGCCGGGAACTGGGCTTTGAAGATTATCCCCTGTCAGACGGCGGTGCCAATGTAAATACCATGTATAGCGTAGACCCAAAGAAAGCTTATGATCCGTTGATCACGGCCATGACCAGCCAGACACTGGTTCAGGTAGAAAAGTGGGAGGCATCGTGAGGTCTGTGTCCAGCAAAGAATACATAATTGGATTTGATTCTGAGAAATGCACCCAATGCCACGGCTGTGAAATTGCCTGCAAAACCTGGCGGGAACTGGAATACGGGGTTCAATATCGCCGGGTTCTGAACTTTTGGCAGGGAGAATATCCCCGGGCAAAAAGCGTTTCCCTTTCACTGGCCTGTCTGCATTGTGTTGAACCGGCGTGCGTGGCCGCATGCCCTGAAGAGGCTATATCCAAAGGCGTGAAAGACGGCCTGGTCCTGGTGGACGAAACGCGCTGCACTGCTTGCGGAATCTGTGCCGAGGCCTGCCCTTTTGGCGTGCCTCAATTTGGAGACAACGGGATCATGCAAAAGTGTGACCTGTGCCGAACCCAGAAATTGGCCCGAGCGGTTCCCCCTTGTGTGGATACCTGCCCGGGGAAAGCCCTGTCATTTATTGAGGTCAGTCGGTCTGAGAAAAGGGGTCATGAAGCAAGAATCACTCAGTTTCTTGGGTCAGAGTAACCGCAGGCTTTTGCCTTGCGCAGTTTGTCGTAGCGTATTCATGTATCGCATGGATCGGCTTGTATTTCGACAAAGGTTACGGGCTGTTGGTTCGTCTGGGAACCGTTTTTACGGATATGCCCATGGTTTATGGAAGGCCTTTCACTCGCGGATTTTGCGGCACCTGCCGCGCGTGTGTCGATGCGTGCCCTGCAGGCGCTTTAACCGGAAAAACCTGGAAACCCGGCATCGATAGAAAGGAAATACTGGATGCGGCTGGCTGTGACCGCTGGAAAAAGGAGCACTACCTTCAATTCAGCAACGGGCACAACTGCGGGATCTGTTCGTCGGTCTGTCCTTATGGACTGAAACATCTTGGACGTATCACGGAACAACCCAATAAATAAAAAGAATATGTTATAAAGAAAGTTATTTACTTGCTTATGTCCCTAAAATCACCATGGCAGGGTTAATAAGTTATGGTGTTTTTGACCTGGTAGTCAGATGTCAGACATGATCTCAGGTTTTTGAAATGGGCGATATTTTGATCTGAACGAAAGATATCACAGATTAAGCACTATCAAATCTCAAGTGTCGATTAATTTTTATAAGTTGTTTTGGAACCAACGTTTTACTTGGAATCTTCCCTGCCTTCTTTGTATCCCCGCTCGA
>CAYTAQ010000016.1:0-41049 GCA_964435695.1 uncultured Desulfobacterales bacterium
CACGAATACCCAGCCCTTTGATATCTTCCAAATTTCTGATAGGGGTTTTGGACATGATGTTGGCAGGTGCCGTGGTAAACATGGTGAGCACTTTCACCTTTGCAAAAGAGGTCGGCAGATATTTCTGGTAAATATCCCATAAAACAAGACTGGCAATCTTTGCATTCGGCAACCCTAATGGCAGGCTGGTGGCATTGGTGACGATAAATCGACCCGGTTGATAGGCCATGCACAAACACCCGATATCAGCCTGGCCCGCGATAACACCGTCCATCATGGCTTTGGCATCCAACAGCGTTCCACCGGGATAGGTGTTGATGACGACCATTCCATTGGTTCGTTTTTCAACCTCGGCTTTCCACCTCTCCATTTGAACACAGGGAAAGGTCGGTGCAGGAGGAAAATTGGCATAACTCAGCTTAACAGGGCCGGCGGCAGTGGCCATCGGTTGAACCATACTGCACAGAACAGCCGCCATGAACACTATGCTCATTAAAAACAACATCCTTTTCTTCATCTCACTACCTCCTTATGGCTAAAGGTTGGGTTAAAAGCTTTCAAGCAGAGTTAAACAGGCTGTCCAATTTCTGCAAAAAGCCGTCATTCCGGACGAATCTCGCCCTGTAGCGAGATGAGATCCGGAATCCAGGATGGACTATCAATTTCATTTTGACTAATAATTTACCTTTTTGTGGATCCCGGCTCGCGTTCCGCGATTTGTCAAAGCCCAGGACAAATCGCGGAACTTGGCCGGGATGACGAGTTACAGGGCAGTCTGTAAAGCCCTACGCTACATCATTAGATTAGCGTTGTTTTCTTGCATCAATCACCCTATCTCATTTTCATCCACTGCTCAACAGCTATCATCACCTTCCTTTGTTTTAATTGCATCCAGAACCCTTTCCGGCGTAATGGGCAATTGGGTAATCCGAACGCCGATGGCGTCATATATGGCATTTGCGATGGCCGGTGCCGTGGGAACGAGTCCGGGTTCGCCGATCCCTTTTGCGCCATAGGGCCCATCATCATCTCCCTTTTCAATGATCACCACCTCAACCGGCATCGTATCTTTAGCGGTCAGTATTTTGTAATCACGGAAGTTCGGGTTCATGACTTTTCCCTTCCTGACCTGTATTTCCTCTGTGAGAGCATATCCGGCCCCCGTATAGACGGCACCGTATATCTGGCCGTCAATGAGTTTTGGATTGATAGCTCTGCCCACATCATGCGCAGCCACAAGGTTGAGTATTTTTACCTCACCCGTCTCTTTATCGACCTCAACTTCAGCGCCGGTGGTTCCGAATGCATAGGTCATGGAATAGTTGCCTTTGAATTCCCTGTCCAGCATTTCCGTAGGGGGGTCATAAAATACTTCCGCCATCACGGTTCGACTATCTCCGGTTCCCACATGAAGCCCCTGCTTCAATATCTGGCTGACGTCTACCCGACAGAAGGGATTATCCGGTTCCCCCTTCAAAAATACGACCCGGTCCCGGATGTCCAGCTTATCCGGATTCGCCATCAGGTTATAATCGATATCCGGAATCTGAAAGTCCGGATTCTTTCTTTTTTCACGTTTGAAACCGAATTGAATAATTTTCGGCATCAAGCCTGCAGCCATCTCCAATATTTGCCGACGCACTTTTTTACAGGCCCGAATGGCGGCATTCCCTGCAATAAACGTATGCCGGCTGGCATGGGTGCCTGCGTCCCACAACGCCAAAGCCGTATCTCCGATGGTAAAGGAAACATCTTCCGGCCTAAAGCCGAGTGTTTCGGCAATAATCTGGGAAAGCACCGTAAAAGATCCCTGCCCCTGGTCGGTCCCGCCGCTGATGACGTCGATATTTCCGTCCTCATCGACCTTTACCCGGATGCCGTGACCGTCGGATTTGTAAACCCTTGCACCGCCTGCCACATGAATCAGTGATGCCATGCCGACGCCCCGGCCATTCCGTTGACCTCTCTTTTGATCCCAGCCGATTTTCTCTTTGACGGATTGGATGCAATCCGCCATTCCGCAGCTTGTTATCTTTAACCTCATGGGTGTTATTTCGCCGGGACGGTTCTGATTGATGATCCTGAATTCAGCAGGATCGATTCCTGCTGCTTCCGCCAACCGGTCCATGGACGTTTCCACTGCAAACGTGGCCTGCGGGTTGCCGTATCCGCGCATGGCCTGACAATAGATATTATGGGTATAAACACAGGTGGCTTTGAAAAAAACATTCGGCACCCGGTAAAGGGATGACATGGGCATCATCATAACGGACGGTGTTGTAGCACCCCACGACGTATATGCCCCATTGTCCAATATTGCCACAGCTTTCCTGTATGTCAGAAGGCCATTGGCATCACATCCCTGCTCAATATCGAACACAGCCGGCTGTCTGGGCGGCAGCGTCTTGAATTCCTCTTCCCGTGTAAACAAAATCTTAACGGGCTTTCTGGTTACCAGTGCGAGTTGAATGCATATAAACTCATAAATGTCCGTATCGAGTTTTGTTCCGAAACTCCCCCCGACAATTACATTCCGAACCCTGATCTTGCTATTTTTTAATCCGATTTTTGAAAAATATTCTGCAATTCGCTGCTTGGCGCCGAACACAACGTTCGTTTGGTTGTGGAGCGTCAAGTTATTGCCGGCATCAAACTCGGCCACACACCCGCTGGTTCCCATACAACATTGATTGACCCACGTGGTGGATACGCGATCTTTGACCGAAAAAGCCGAATCTTTCATGCCCTGCTCAATATCGCCGGCGCTGAACTGCCATGGCAGCGGTAAAATATTTGTCCGGATGGGCTTGCCCCGTGCATCGACTTCATGCACCAGAGGCGCATCTTCTTTCATTGCTTCAAATGGATCGAATAATCCGGGCAGTTCTTCATACTCGACATCTATTAAATCAAGGGCTGCCGCAGCGATTTCAGGGCTGATGGCTGCAACCGCAGCGACCTCGTCCCGGAACTGGCGTACCAGGCCTTTTTTGAGTACCGTCTGGTCTTTGAGAAACCCTACCCTGACATCCGGTATATCATCGCCTGTCAGAACAGCGCGGACACCCGGCAGTTTTTTAGCCTTGCCCGTATCGATCCGTTTTATCCTGGCATGTGCATAGCTGCTGTACAAAATTTTGCCGTATAACATGCCCGGTAGTTTGAAATCATCGATATAAATTGCTCTGCCGGTTACTTTATCCGTCTCAACCGTTCTGGGTACGTTTTTGCCGACATACCGGTAAGCAGCCATAGATCCTCCTGTATTCTGTATTCCATGATTGGCAGGCGCGCATGCTCTTTAAGGGCAAACCAAAGCCGGGTCTTTTGAACCCAGATTCTTTATCCCTTCATGCTTTTGCTCGCCATATCAATAGCCTCGACAATTTGAACATACCCTGTGCAGCGGCAGATATTGCCGGAGATGGCTGTTCGAATTTCCTCTTCGCTTGGATTTTTGTTTTTATCCAGCAAAGACTTGGCCGACATAATCATCCCCGATGTGCAAAAACCGCACTGAACGCCATTGTTCTCAAGGAACGCCGTCTGTATCGGATGAAGGGTTCCCTCTTTACCGGCCAACCCTTCAATGGTCGAAACATGCTTTCCTTCAACTTCTAAAATGGGATAAATACATGCGTTGACGGCATCGCCGTCGACAATCATCGTGCATGCACCGCACTCACCGACGCCACATCCTTCCTTGGAGCCGGTTAATTCAAAACATTCCCTGACGGTCTTCAGCAAAGTCCACGTAATAGGAACTTCAGCCGTTACCGAATCACCATTGAGATTAAAAGAGACCTCAACTTTTTTCATCTCGAACTCCTTCATGAACAACGCTTGATCCGTTCTGCCGCTTCTCTTGCCACTCTTGGGATAAGCACCCTTACCATATCCTCCCGGTACCACCCTTCACATCGGAGACTGTCTCTGGGTGAACAGCATTCGGGGGATGATGCTATTTGCCCTGCTTCTTTCAAGACTTCATCCGTAAGTGGTTTTCCCTTTAAATAGGCTTCAGCCTGATAAATTCTTATGGGGGTGGGCGCTGCGACCGTTAATGCGATCCGCGCATCTGCAATGGTTTCGTTTTCCGACAACAAGATCCCCACCGACACCCCGATGACAGGCAGATTCATTGCCTTTCTACGGGCGTGCTTGCGATAGGCCGTGCCGAATGCCCCCATTCGTTCGGGTATCTCAAACTCGATAAGAACTTCGTCATCTTTTTTAACCGTCTCGGAAGGACCGATAAAAAATTCCGTAATCGGAACCCTTCTTTTTCCTTCAGGCCCTTCCAGTATGACCATGGTGTCGAGAATCATCAATGGGCCGGCTGTGTCGGCCGAGGGCGCGGCATTGCATATGTTTCCACCGATGGTTGCCACATTTCGTATTTGTACGGAACCAACCTGGGAAGCTCCCTGATGAAGGGCTGACAATTCCGCTTTCGTCAACGCAGATTCCTCCAGCATCCGGTGGGTTGTTAAACCGCCGATGTGATAGTCACCGTTTTTTCGAATATAGCGAAGTTCTTTTAATCCTCTCAGCGAAATCAATACCTCGGGAGATACGTTGCTTTGTTTCATGGTAACCATGACATCGGTTCCGCCGGCAATCAGCATGGCACGCTCCCCATACATTTTTACCAAGTCGAATACCTCTTGCAAACTGGCGGGCTTTACATAGTCATAATCAATCATTCTTTTTGGTTCCTTATCTGGGATAATCGTTTTAAGTTTTAGGTGTTAAGTTTTAAGTTTCATTTGTTTTATAATGTACTTCCGCCTAAAACCTAAAACGTAACACCTAAAACCTGATCAACTACAGATCCGGGCGGTTATCATATATCCGTTTGGTTTTCCTCTCCGATCTCGGTAGAGAGCATTCATCAACAAGTTCCACATTGCAGCTGACCATTATTTTATTCTTGATTTCCTGTGAGATCTTTTTTTCAATGGCGACTGTTTGAGAGGCATTCTTGTCCCGTGCGCATTCAATCCGAAGCGTCATGTAATCCTTGCCATCCGTTCTCCTTTCAATAACCACCTGATATTCGCATCCGATTTCAGGTATTCCTGAAAGGATTTCATCAATTTGTCCCGGGTAGATGTTGACTGCCCTGAAAATAATCATGTCATCTGATCTGCCGAGTATCTTGTCATGCATGGGAAGAATATTTCCACAGGTGCAGGGTGCTTGAACGAGTCGTGTCAGATCACGGGTTCGATAACGGATCAACGGAGATGCTTCCTTGGAAAGCGTTGTAACAACCATTTCGCCCGTTTCCCCGACCGGCAAGGGCTTCAATGTTTCCGGATCGATAATTTCAAGAATATAGTAATCCGCCCAGTAATGTATCCCCTCATGGCGGCTGCACTCAAGACCCGTACCGGGGCCATAGAGTTCCGTCATTCCCGGAATATCGAACATGTCTTCCAGGCCGAGCAAAGACTTGATTCTCTCCCGCATGGCATCACTGCTTCTTTCCGAACCGAAAATGATTTTTTTTAAAAATATTTTATCTCTCAGGTTTCGCCGCTCAATCTCTTCCGCCAGAAGAAGCGCCATGCTCGATGTACAACACATCACCGTCGATTTAAGATCCATCAAAAACTGGCACTGCATGTCGATATTTCCGGGTCCTATCGGCAAAGCCATTGCGCCAAAATTCTCACAACCGAGTTGAAAGCCAACGCCGGCCGTCCAAACGCCGTATCCCACGGCAATTTGAACGCGGTCTTCCTCCGTGAGTTCGGCCATCTCATAACAGCGGGCAAAAAAATGCACCCAATCTTTGATATCTTTTTGGGTGTATGTGAGAATTTTGCGCTTGCCGGTGGTACCGGATGATGCGTGTATCCGTACGACGTCTTTTATCGGCACGGATAAAAGTGGAAACGGGTAACCTGCCGTCAGGTCTTCAGCCGACGAAAAGGGCAGTTTTCTGATGTCTTCCAAGGTCTTTATGTCATCCGGATGAACACCTGCAGTATCGAGCCGCTTCCGATAGAATGGCGACCCCTCGTACGCATGCCGAACGGTCCATTGGAGTCCCTTCAACTGGTGGTCGTGCAATTCATTAAGACTGTTAAAGGAAGGCATGAATGTCTTTTTCATTTTTGTTCTCCACGTTTATCTTCACGAAGCGCTTTGGTTGCGTCATGGTCCACCTTTCGCGTGACAGGATCTATCACGACGCCGTAGTCTTCTTTTGCCCCAGGAATACTGACATATTCGAATTGAACATCCCGCTCAACATCTTCAATTTCCCTTTCCAGCGGGTCGCCGAATCCGCCGCCGCCGGCGCTGTAAAACGCGATGGTGTCTCCCGGTTCGGAAAATGTCAGGCCGCTGGGGTCAGCCGCAGTATCATTTTTTAAAAAACCGGCTTTTGCACCCGCTTTTCCCCCGAACATGCCCTGGGGCGCATAGCGAAATCGACCGGCCTGAACAGCGATGGTGACGGGTGGCTTGGGAGCGAAATCATCGTTCGGTACACGAAGTATCATTCGTCTCCCCAGCCCTCCCCTGTGTTTCCCGGGACCGCCGGAATCCATAGCAAGCTCACGGGCTTCAACGATCAGCGGCGTATCGCTTTCAAATATTTCCACAGGGGTATTGGCGCCATTGGCCGGGAATATGGCACAGTGATGGCCGTCCGCTCTGCTGCTCGCTCCCAGGCCGCCTCCCCGGATGATCATGGTATGCCAGGGTTTGCCGTTCTGTCGTTTGCCGTAAAAAATATTGGTCTGCGCAGGCGTTCCACCGCTGTCCGTCATAATTTTTTGAGGGGTTGCAACGGAGAGCGCACGATACACCATCTCGGTCATAAAATGCCCGACCTGCATACGGGCGGCAACAGCGGCCGGAAACCTGCAATGAACAACCGTACCCTCCGGTGCCGTCATTTTCACCGGCCGCGTGGCGCCCTCATTGATAGGCACATCCGGATCAAACGCACTTTTTATTGCCATGAATACATAGGCATATGTAAAATTGTAAACAACGTTGCCTCCCCAGTTTACCTGGGGCGATGTGCCCGTGAAGTCTACCAGAATATCGCTTCCTTTGACCTGAACGGTGAGCTTGATCGAAATATCTTCTCTGTTTCCGGCTCCTTCAATGATTCCCTCATAAGGATAGGTGCCGTCGGGAATCCTTTCTATGGCTTGCCGCATGCTGTTTTCCGTACGTCCGATAATCTCATCGGCAAGATCCTGCAGCGTTTCCAGCTTCTCATCCGCCATCATTTCGACGATTTTTTCTGCGCAAACATGGTTGGCAGCCACCTGGGAGCGGATATCGCCGGTTACTTCCTCAGGCGTTCGAACATTCCAGCGGATCATGTTTAAAACAGCTTCATTGAGGACACCGGCATCATATAATTTGGTGGGGGGTATAAAGAGCCCCTCTTCATGGACCTCACGGTTGTCCGAAGCAACGCGGCCGCCGATGTCGGAATGATGAAATACGCATGCGGTAAAGGCCACGGGCCTCTCTTTATAAAAGATGGGACTCAGCACGCACACATCGTTGAGATGACCGGCCAGCAACCAGGGATCGTTCACGATAATCACATCACCCGGTTTGTAGCTTTCCAGCGGCACAGAACGGATAATTTTCTTGACACCCAGGGCCATGGCACCGGCCTGTCCGGGCGTACAAAACGTTCCCTGAACCAGTTCCTGTCCACGGCTGTCCGTAAACATACAGGTATAATCATGGGCATCCCGGAGCAGGCTTGAAAAAGCGGTTCTTGAAACAGAAGCATCCGCTTCATCGACAATTGAAACCATCCGGCGCCACAGGATTTCCAGTCGAATGGGATCGAATTTAGATGGTGCACCTTCATTTGAAGCAATTGGCATGAGATATCAACTTTCTTTTTAATTACATATTGTTAAATGATAAGTGTTAAGTTTTATATTGAAGAAATAATGATTAAAATCCACCCTGGAAAAACCGAAACCACAAAGGCACAAAGAACACAAAGTTGTTTCTTTCTTTTATCCTTTGTGTCTTTGTGGTTGAAAATTTTTTGCCTTAAAATACTCAAAAATTTCAGCGACGTCTCTCACCTAAAACTTAAAACCATCACAAATCAATCCACACGAATCCATATTCGTCCACCGTTGCTTTGGCGTCTTCACCGATAACAATGGTCGATTCCTTTTCTTCGATAATGGCCGGTCCCGCGATCTCGGCGCCTGGAAACAGCTGAAACCGGTCAAATACCTTAAAGGGTATGAATTCTTTTTTCGTCAGCGAGAAGGCATGTCGCGTGCCTTTCAAACAGTCCGCCATGGCACCCTTTTCCTTCAAGAGCCTCGGGATATGAAACGGTCTCTCAGGCAGACTGACACGCACCTTGAATGTCACAAACTCGATCGGTGTTTCCGCATAGGTCCGACCGTAAAGTTTTTGATAGACCTGATCGAACAAGGCCCTGATCTGGGATGTGTCCCATTGATCAAACGGTTTGTTTTCAATGGAAAGATCTGTTTCCGCACCTTGACCGACAAAGCGCATCATCAGGGTTCGTTCATATCTTAAAGACGAATCGCCGGCAACTGCCTGCAATATGGCAGCCCCTTCCTGTTCAAGGGCGCCGAAGAGATTTTCTATTTCATTGAAATCCGCATCGTCCAGGGTCACCCGGTGGCTTCTGGTAAGATCAAAAGCCACCGGTGCAGTAAAAAAGCCAAGAGCCGATCCAACTCCGGCAAGCGGCGGCACCACAATCCGGGGCGCTCCGATTTTTTTGGCAAGACCATAGGCATGAACCGGTCCGGCACCGCCAAATGCAGTAATGGTAACGATGTTGGGATTACCGCCTTTTTCCGCAATATGCGTTTTAGCCGCCGCCGCCATGGTTTCATTGATCAGGTCGTGAATACCAAAAGCCGCTTCTATCAGCGACGTCGAAAGCGGCTTTGCAACCTTTTCCTCGATGGCCTTTACAGCGGCCTCTTTATCCAGCGCCATGGCGCCGCCTAAAAAATAATCCGGGTCAAGATAACCGAGCACCAGGTCGGCATCTGTCACTGTGGGCTCCGTTCCACCGATTCCATAACATGCCGGACCCGGGCTGGCACCGGCGCTTTCCGGTCCGACCTGCAGCAGACCCATTTTATTTGCCTTGGCAATACTGCCGCCGCCGGCGCCTATCTCCATCAAGTCCACAACCGGAACTTGAATGGGAAGGCCGCTTCCCTTTTTAAACCGCTGAACCCGCCCCACCTCAAAGGTTGAAACAAGTCCGGCGTGTCCCTTCTGGATCAAACATGATTTTGCAGTGGTCCCGCCCATATCAAAACAAAAGATATCCTTTATCTGGAACATTTTTCCATAATACTGGGATGCAATAACAGCCGCCGTCGGGCCCGATTCGATAATCCGGACCGGAAATTCCTGAGCCGTCTCAACCGATGTAATGCCGCCGCTGGAAAGCATGATAAAGAGCTTACCCTGAAACCCCAGGGATTCGAGTCTTGCAGACAGGTTCTTCAAATATTTTGAGGTGATTGGTTTTACATAGGCATTGGTTGCCGTGGTGCACGTCCGCTCATATTCCCGAATCTGGGGCAGGACCTCAAAGGATGTGGACAGAGAAAGATGCGGCGCCTCTTTTTCCACGATTTTCTTGATTACTTGCTCATGCGTCGGATTTTCAAAGGAGTTGATAAGACAGACAGCCAGTGATTCAATGCCATTTTCTAAAAATTCATTCAGAAGATGATTTACCGCCTTCGGATCTATGGCAACCAATACCCTGCCGTCACTGGCAATTCTCTCATGGATTTCTTTGCGGAGCGGTCTGGGAACCAGCGGCTCCGGGTATTCGGAAAATATATCATAGGCGTCGTAACGTATTTCCCTTCCCAGTTCCAATACATCCCGAAATCCCTTTGTTGTTATCAAACCGGTTTTTGCGCCTTTTCTTTCGATGATGGCATTAATAACCAGCGTTGTGCCGTGAATGAATTCATCGATGTGAGGCATCACGCCGGGAACATATTTTTCCAGCTGCCGGATGCCTTCTTCAACCGCATTTGAGGGATCCGATGGGGTTGTAAGGCATTTGTGGGTCTGAAACGCACCTGTTTCATCATTCACCAACACGAAATCCGTAAATGTGCCGCCGATATCACACCCCAGTCGAAAAGTAGATTTTTTAACCAATATGCCTCCCGCTCAAATACATTTTTTTGTTAAGGTCCCCCTCCAAACTGTTTCACGGACTCAAAAATTCGGGATTAACAAATTCCCGCGTAGAGCATGGCAACAAGAAATAATTTAAAAAATACCCGGTTCCCGCCATTCACCAAATACATCCCGGAAAATACCGGCCATTTCTCCCACAGTTGCATACACCCGGCAACACTTCACCAAAAGCGGCATCACATTTTTTCTTTCCCGGGTACCTTTTTCAAGAGCCTTCAGCGAGCGGGCAACCGCCTGACTGTCACGGGTTCGGCGCAATTCCTTCAAGCTCCCCACCTGTTTTTCGACCCATGCTTCGTCATATTCATGGAGATCCACATCCGGCTGTTCTTGCCCTGCATCGATATATTTATTCAAACCGACTTTGGTATACGTTCCGTCCTGAAGCCCCTGCTCATATTCATACGCCTGCTGTGCAACCTTCCTCTGGATAAAACCCGTAGAAACCGCATGAATCATTCCCCCGGCATGCTGGATCGCCTGCATTTCCTCCAGAATTTTTTCTTCGATCTGCTTGGTTATTGTTTCAACGAAATAGGATCCGGCCAACGGATCCACCGTGTCTCTCAGCCCCACTTCCTCCATGAGAATCTCAAGGGTCCGCAAAGACAAGAGGGCCGCCCTGGGAGTCGGAATGGTATAGGCTTCGTCAAATGAGCAGAGTGCGGTCGTTTGTGCGCCGCTGAGGGCCGCTCCCAGGGCATAGTAAGCGCTTCGCATGATATTGTTCTCGGGTTGTTCTTTGGTAAGACCGCTTCCGCCGCCGCCGAAGAGTCCCCGTAAAAACAGCTTCTTTTTATCCTGAATCCCGTATTCCTCCCGCAGCATCTTTGCCCAAAGCTTTCTGGCGGCTCTAAATTTCGCGATTTGCTCCCAAAGGTTTCCGAATACATTCAGGTTAAAGGAAAAGCTTCCGACAAATTCATCGGGGTCTATGCCCCTTTCTTTGACATTTTCGATATATGCCTTGGCAATCTCAAATGCGCAGGCGATCTCCTGCGCAGGTGTGGCGCCCGATTCCCGGATATGATATCCGCACACACTGACCGGGCTGCACCGAGGCAATTCCTGCATGCTGTATTCAATCGTATCACCCACCAGTCGAACCGCGTCCTCTACCGGATATATCCAGGCCCCACGACCGATCATTTCCTTTAGAATATCATTCTGGGGAGTCGCGCTGATGGCCGTCTTTGGATATCCGAATTTTTCGGCGACTGCCTGGTACATGGCCAGCATAATGCAGGCAATGGCGTTGATGGTCAAACCGGAACCGATCCGGTCCAGCGGAATGTCCTGAAAAGCGATTTCAAAATCGCGCAGGGAATCGACGGCCATGCCGACACGTCCGACTTCTCCCAATGCCTGGGGACTGTCCGAATCAAAACCCATCTGTGTCGGCAAATCAAATGCGACATTCAATCCTGTCTGACCATGAGAAATCATATATTTAAACCGCTTGTTGGTTTCTTCCGGTGTCCCGAAGCCTGTATACTGACGGGTTGTCCATGCCCTGCTCCGGTAACCTAGGGGATGCAGGCTGCGGGTGAATGGATATCCGCCGGGATCACCGAGATCTTTTTCATAGTCAAAACCGACATCCTCCAGATCCTGGGGTGTATAAACCGGTTTGACGCGAATACCGGATTGGTAGATAACTTCCTTTATGGCATCTTTATTATCCTTGAGATATTTTGCGACTCCCATTGAATCTCCTTATTATTCACACCAATTGGACATTTTTTTTAATGCTAATTTCGCAAAATCAGAAAGCTTGCCTTTTTTCGAGAGTGTTTTGTTTTTGGTGTTTAGTGTTTGGTGATATAATAGCCCATTACCACAATAAACTTCTCACAAAACACAAAACACGAAACACCTGATGAATTGGCCTTTTTACAAATTTATCAATTAGCAATTATTTCATGAATACCGTCAATGATCACCTGAAAGGGTGTTCCCCCGGGGTAGACACCACTTATCCCCAAATCTTTTAATTTTTTTATATCCCGGGCCGGGATAACGCCGCCGACGACAACGTGAACCGAATCCATGCCTTCATCGTTCATCAGTTGGAGAAGTTTTTTACAAATCGGCAGGTGTGCGCCGGACATGATGCTCAAACCGATGATGTCAACCGATTCCTGAATCGCCGTATTGACGATTTTTTCAACCTGTTGGTGAAGTCCTGTATAGATAACTTCCATTCCGGCATCCCGCAGGGCCAGTGCAATAATTTTTGCACCTTTGTCATGACCATCCAAACCCGGTTTTGCAATCAGAATTTTTATCTTTCTTGTGTTCATCCGCACTACCCTTCCTGTTCCATCGTTTCTGTTTCATCTCGGAATACATCAATTTGATTCAAAACAGCCTTCTGTCCCCGGATCAGATGATCCCGTACCAGTTTTTCCACCCCTTCGGCATCCCTCCGCCTGATATACTCAAGCATGCGCTTGTGGTCTTCATTGCTTATCCGCGCCATCTTCTCGTTGTTTAAAATAACTTTACGATAGCGGTAAATTTGATCTTTTAAATCATTGATCATCTTCACCAGCCGGGGGCTTCGGCTCAGATCATACAACAGCTCATGGAATTCGGTATTAATTTTAAGCAGCGGATCCAGATCATTTTTGTCAAGGCACTTCTGATAGGCCTTGATTTTATCTTCCAGCGGTTTGAGTGCCGCCTCCTGATGCTTTATTGCCGCCAACCGGGCGGCATAACTTTCAAGAATGCTTCGGATGCCGAATGTTTCCTCAATATCCTCTCTGCTGAATCCCAGCACGCTGAAACCGCCTCTGGGCAGTTTCTTCAGATAGCCTTCACGTTCGAGTTTATGGATGGCCTCTCTTACAGGTGTTCGGCTGATGCCGAGGGCTTCGGCCAAGCGGCTTTCAATGAGACGACTTCCCGGGACGATTTTGCCTTTTATCACTGCTTGTTTCAAATTCTCAAACACATGCTGCCCAAGCGATTTTCTTTCACGAATCCCGCCGATGTTTCCGAGCCCCATTCTTTTGATTTCGCTTTTTTTATTCATTATTCGATATTAAATGATTCCCTTCTCTTTAAATTCGGCAAGGGCGCTTGCGGAGTATCCTAATTTTCGTCCATAAATTTCCTTGTTATGCTCGCCGAATCGCGGTGGGAATGTTAACTTTGATCCGGATTGTTCAAGATAGGGCGTCATATGGGGGGGCGGCGCCAGCATAAGCGTTTGTCCTGATACCGGATCTTTTGAGTGGAGCAGTCTTTCTTTTACCAGTGGATCGTTAATGACATCCTGAATGGTTTTTATTTCGCTGACAGGGACGGTAATTGCATTGAAGCGTTCAATGAGTTCTGCCGAACTTTGAGTGCGCGTTATTTCATTGATGGCGGCATTTAATTTCTGTACGTCCTTTATCCGCCCGGCGTTCTTTTCATATTCCGGTTTATCAAGGAGTTGAAATCCTTCCTGCGATACGAGTGCCTTCCATTGTTTATCATTGCCCACGGCCAGATAAATGTAGCCATTACGCGTTTGATAAACAGAAACCGGGCAAAAAAACTCATGCGTATTCCCTCTTCGGGTGATTTTTTTCCCGAAACTGCCGGTAAGCGTGATGGGAACCGTCAACCAGGACACGGATGATTCAAACATGGAGATGTCCAAACGGCTCCCCCGGCCAGTTTTCTCCCTTTTAAAAAGCGCTTTCATCAGCAGGCCGTAGGCATGCTCACTGGTCCCCATATCAGGCAAGGGGATACCGAGCACCTGTGGATCTCCGGATGCTTCACCGGTTAATTCCATCAGACCGGACCGTGCCTGAAGAATCGGGTCATAGGCGCCCTCGTTGCTGACAGGTCCGAACCCCGTGACCCCCAACCATATAATGTCCGGTTTGGCCTCCTTAACCATCTCATAATCAATACCCAGTTTTTGATAATTTTTGGGCAGTTGATTTGTGATGAAAACATCGACATCCAGGTTCTGAAGAAGGGATTTAAATATCTTTTGTCCTTCTGGATCCGCCAGATTCAACGTCAGCGCTTTTTTCCCTGCATTGATGCATAAAAAATACGCGTTCATCCGTTCTTCGCCCAAAATATTTTCTCCGACCATGCGATTCGGATCGCCGTACACCGGGTGTTCTAGACGAATGACCGTCATGCCGTCCTGTGCGAGTCTGTATGTGAGGTAAGGCACAACCGTTGCCTGTTCAAGGGAAAGCACTGTGATGTCTTTGAATAAATCCATTGATTTTCTCCATTGAAATATTTCGCGGCGTGTGATGTGTCGGAACACTACCCAACCTGAGCGTTTAGGTACTATTCTGTATACTGTATACATAAAAATTTTGTCAAGAAATGTTTTCAATTTCCATTGTAACAATTTTCTTTATCTTGACAAGTCTTCTGTATACAGTATACAGAATAATAATCTTTTCTAATGAATATGTTGCTTTATTATTTTTTTCAGGATTCTGGCTTTTTTTTCTGAATTCCTAACAAGTATAATAATTTTAAGGCGCAATATTGCCTTGACAAGCTGAAAAAAATAAAAGGAGGTTGATTTGATGTCCGAAGTAACTGCACCCATGCCTGGAAAAATTTGCGAAATAAAGATCAAACCCGGCGATCATGTCATTGAAGATCAGGAAGTACTGGTTCTGGAAGCCATGAAAATGGAAATGCCTATCGTCGCGACAGCTTCGGGCACGGTAAAATCCGTCAATTGCATTGCCGGCGATGCTGTTCAAGGCGGTGACGTACTGGTTGTTATTGAATAAGGGGGATGCGCATCATGGCCGAAGAAACCACTCACCAACGCGAAATGGAACGGCTGGAGGCGCTTAAAAGAAGAGCTGAAACCGGCGGTGGCCAAAAATCAATCGATAAACGCCATTCACAGGGAAAATTAACCGCCAGGGAACGGATCGATTGTCTATTTGATCCTGGCACCTTTGTTGAAATGAATCAGCTTGCCGAAAGTCAGGCAGTCGATTTCGGCATGCAGGAAAAAAAAGTGCCGGGCGATGGCGTGGTCATTGGATATGGACATATAGAAGATCGGCTGGTGTTCGCCTACTCCCAGGATGCAACGGTTTTAGGCGGCTCCGTAGGAACGATTCACGGCCAAAAAATATGCCGCATCATGGATGAGGCCCTGAAAGTGAAAGCGCCGATCATCGGTCTGTTCGATTCCGGCGGGGGTAGAATTCACGAAGGTTTTTTTGCATCCAAAGGCGTTGCCGGCATGTTTTACCGTAATACCGCCGCCTCCGGCATCATTCCTCAAATTTCAGCGATGATGGGGCCGTGCGCCGGCGTTTCGGTCTACTCTCCAGCCCTGACGGATTTTATTGTAATGGTGGAAGGCACCAGCCAGATGGCCATCACCGGTCCGGGCGTCATAAAATCCGTAACCGGTGAAGATGTTACGCTCGAAGCGCTGGGTGGATCCGACGTCCATAGCAAAATTACCGGCCAGGCCCACCTGGTGGCCAAAGATGATGAAAGCTGTCTGAAAATCATTCGTGAACTGCTGACATATCTGCCTTCCAACAATGAAGAAACGCCCCCGAAAATCGAATGCACGGACGACCCTTTTCGAACCGATGATTCGCTTGAAAAAATCGTACCGGCCAGTTTTCGCAAAGCTTACAATATGCGCCATGTGATTGAACGGGTGGTGGACAACGGCATTTTTTTTGAGCTGCTGCCCAAATACGCGAATAACATCATCATCGGCTTTTGCCGCATGGACGGTGAACCCGTCGGCATCATCGCCAACCAGCCGAATTTTTTAGCAGGCTGTCTGGATGTCAACAGCTCCGATAAAGCGGCGCGTTTTATCCGGTTTTGCGATGCATTCAACATACCACTTATCAATTTTGTGGATGTGCCGGGCTATTTTCCAGGCGTCAAACAGGAGCACTCAGGCATTATCCGCCACGGCGCAAAAATGCTCTATGCCTATTCAGAAGCAACCGTTCCAAAAATTACGCTGGCCCTGAGAAAAGAATATGGAGGCGCCGTTATGGCCATGTGCTGTGTCGGTATGGAAGTCGACCAGATGCTTGCCTGGCCCATTGCCAAACTGGTGGTTCTGGATACCGCCACCGCCGTCAATCTGATTTTTCGAAAAGAGATTCAAGCAGCCGATGACCCCGAAGCATTCAGGCAAAAAATGATTGACGCATATGACCTTAAATACTCCAATCCGTTTCATGCCGCCTCCAACATGCTGGTCGATACGGTAATCAAGCCGAGCGAAACGCGGCCCGAGCTGATAAAAGCGCTGCGGATGCTGAAAAACAAGCAGCGTCCGCAGCCGTTCAGAAGGCATGGAAATATACCGTTATAATTTTTTTCCTGATTGGGTGTTTATCAGTGGATCGCTCAATTGGGAGCATCATTAAATTCTAAAGTTTCAATCTATCTTAAGGAAAAAAATTATGGACTTTACCCTCTCCAAAGAACACAAATTCATTCAAAAGGCTGCCAGAGAATTTGCAGTGGGCGAATTTACAAACGTCGCTCGCGAGTTCGACCTTAACGAAATTATTCCGCAAGAAATAACGGACAAGGCCCGTAAGCTCGATCTTATCGGGTTGTTTATCCCGGAAGCATACGGCGGGCCAGGTCTCGGTTTCCTGGAGCACGCACTGGTTCTGGAAGAATTCTGGAAGGTGGACCCCGGTATCGGGCAGCAGCTTTGCTCCGTTACCTTTGGAGCGGAAGAGCTGATTCTGTTTGGAACAGAAGAACAAAAAAAGAAATATCTGTCCACCCTGTTTAATGGTCACGGCATCATGGGGTTCGCTATCACGGAACCGGATGCCGGCAGCGACACGGCAGCCGTATCGACAACGGCGGTGAAAGACGGCGATGATTATGTAATCAACGGCAGCAAGGTCATGATCGGCAACGGCACCGTTGGCACTTTTCTGCTGGTCTTTTGCCTCACCAACCCGGAAGAAAAATCCAAAACCGCCCGGCACAGTATTTTAATTGTTGAAACCGATCGAAAAGGTTATAAAGCCGATAGAATGGAAGGAAAAATGGGCTTGAGATGCTCGGATACCGCGTCGGTCTATTTCAATGACGTGCGTGTTCCCAAGGATAATCTGTTGGGCAAAGAAGGAAACGGGTTTGTTCAACTCATGCATTTTTTCGACCGCTCCCGCGCTTATGTTGCCGCCCACGGTCTCGGACTGGCCCAAGGGGCGCTGGATCAAGCCATCAAACATGTCAAAGGTCGCAAGCAATTCGGCAAGCCCCTGGGCGCTTTTCAGGCCACCCAGTTCAAAATTGCAGACATGGCAACCAAGATTGAAGTCGCCAGAAACATGGTGTACAAAGCCGCCTGGCTGCTCGACAATGGGAAGGGCGATACAAAACTAACCGCCATGGCCAAACTGTATGCCTGCCGTGTGGCAGTGGAAGTTGTCGATGAAGCCCTCCAGCTTCACGGCGGCTATGGTTACTTTAACGATTACGACATCGAAAGGTTCTACCGGGCGGCCAAGGTTCTTGAAATCTATGAAGGCACCAAAGAGGTGGAAAAAATCATCATCGCCCGGGAAGTCTTGGGAAAGTTATTATAATAAACTATTTCTTCACGGCACGTGGAGAAATAGTTTATAACTCAACCAGTTTCACACTCTGCACCAACGGCAGCCCTATCAGCTCCTTCAGCGTATCATCTGATATGGGCGTGTCCGTGGCGAGAAAAACGATATTGGTGGTGCCTTCATCGCTGACACCGACATTCATGCGGCTGATGTTGACGCCGTGGTTGCCCAATAGCGTGGTAATATTTCCGAATGCACCCGGTTTATTGATATTTTTAAGATACGCAAAATAACCTCTCGGTTCCATCATCAGTTTGAAATCATCGATTTTTACGATTTCCGGACGTTTCTTTCCAAAAATTGTGCCGGATATCTCGCTCTGCATTTCGGTTGTAACCACTTTCAAACTAATCAGGTTTGAATACTCATCAGACTCCGACGTCATCGTTTCAGAAACCTTGATCCCCCTTTCCTGGGCCAAAACACCGGCATTGACGTAGTTGACATCATCTTTGACAACCGGTGTGAGAAGTCCTTTTAGAATGCCCGTAGTAATGGGAGCCAGATCCAGGCCCTGGAAGTCTCCGGCGTATTCGATGTTTACTTCGGTGAACGCTCCGGAGCCAAGCTGTGCTGTCAGGCATCCGATGCGATTTCCAAGGTTCAAATAAGGACCGATTTTTTTTAATAGATCCCCGGTGACGGATGGAACATTGACGGCATTGGAAATCGTATCGTTTTTTAAATAATCGATAATCTGTTGGGCTACCGCCACAGCGACATTTGTTTGTGCCTCTTTGGTGGATGCACCCAGATGGGGGGTACAAATAACATTGTCATTTTCCAGCAGAACGCATGTTCCCGGCGGTTCGGATTCAAAAACATCCAAGGCGGCTCCCGCCACCCTGCCCGAACTCATCGCTTCA
Source organism: uncultured Desulfobacterales bacterium (assembly GCA_964435695.1). GTDB lineage: Bacteria > Desulfobacterota > Desulfobacteria > Desulfobacterales > B30-G6 > CAYTAQ01. The sequence goes on from CAYTAQ010000016.1 coordinate 18,716, forward strand.
TTCAGGTCCGCTTCGTTCACAATTCCGCCGCGGGCGCAGTTAATAATCATCACGCCGTCCTTCATTTGGTCAAATGCCGCCTTGTTGAGAAATCCGGTGGTTTCTTTCAGTTTTGGAACATGAATCGTTATATAATCCGATTTTGCGTAAAGATCCTCCAGGGATACGCTTTTAAAACCCGCCTTTTCAATCTGTTCCGGTGCGACAAACGGATCATGAACAATGACCCGCATCTTTAAACCGCGAGCCCGATCCGCAACGATGGACCCGATTTTACCGAACCCGATCACACCAAGTATCTTATTAAAAACTTCCCGGCCCTGGAGCATCTTTTTATCCCATCTGCCGGCCTTTAATGAAGCCGTTCCCCGTGGGATATTGCGCGTGAGAGCCATCATCATGGAAATCGCATGTTCGGCCGTTGTTATCACATTCCCGGTAGGGGTATTCATTACGACGATACCCTGTTTGGTGGCAGCCGGGATATCCACATTATCAAGACCGATTCCCGCGCGGCCAATAACTCTTAATTGTCTGGCTTCTTTAATCAGATCGGCTGTAACCTTTGTGGCGCTTCGGATAACCAGGGCATGATACCCGCCGATAATCGATTTCAATTCATCAGGAGACATGCCTGTCTTGACATCGACCTCAATCCCCTCCTCCGCCTCAAACATCTGCACGCCGATTTCCCCAAGCTGATCACTTACCAGTACTTTCATTTCACATTCTCCTTCTGGGTCATTATATTAAAAAGATTAGGACCTTCTCCAACTTGGCTGTAGTAGAAAAGGGTTCAAGGATTCAAGGGGTCGAGGGTTCAAGTGCATGATATTCGTGCAACTTATTACATACACAATGAACCAGCGTTACTCGTTCCCATGCTCCCGCGTGGGAACGCTCGGGATAATATGCATTCCCACGCGGGAGCATGGGAACGAGACGAAAAATCTGATTAACTGACCTTTTGTTTTTCACTCGACACCTGGGCCCCTGGAATCCTTGAATCCTAAACGCCTGATTTGATTGCACCCGGTAAAGAGAAATCTCCCCGAAATAACTAAGTTTAAAATGGTCTAAAAGTTAAAACGCTCCCCAACGTTAGGTCTGAGGAGCGTTAAGGTTTCATAAAACCGCATTGATGCTAACGGCTCTTTAGCAACTGAGGTTTCGGGTATTGCGCCAGTATTTTTTGAGACTCAATAATGGCTGCTTCATCCAGTGTAATATCTTTCAACTGACCGGAAAGATATTTGTCATAGGCGCCGAGGTCGATCAACCCATGTCCGCTGAAATTGAAAAGGATCACTTTCTCTTTGCCCTCTTCTTTTGCCTTTCTGGCTTCATCAATCACACATGCAATGGCGTGGTTTGTTTCAGGGGCGGGGATGATCCCTTCGGTTCTGGCCACAAGTACACCGGCTTCATACGTTGGCAACTGAGCTACGGCTTTGGCTTCCAGAATGCCTTCCGAAATGAGCTGACTGACGGTGGGCGCCATCCCATGATATCTCAGGCCGCCTGCATGCATCGGCGGCGGTACGAACATATGGCCCAGGCTGTGCATGGGCAGCAGCGGCGTCATCCCGGCAAAATCACCATGGTCATATGCAAAGGGCGCCCGCGTCATGGTGGGGCAGGCCTCGGGTTCCACCGGATATATCGCTATATCCTTACCATTGATCTTGTCATAAACAAAAGGAAACGCAAGACCGGCGAAATTGCTTCCGCCGCCTGCGCATCCAATGACGATGTCCGGATAGTCTCCGACTTTTTCAAGCTGCTTTTTGGCTTCCAGCCCGATGATGGTTTGATGAAGCATCACATGATTCAGCACGCTTCCCAATGAATATCGTGTTTCGCCCGATGTGTCCGTCACGGCTGCTTCGACAGCCTCGCTGATGGCAATTCCGAGACTGCCCGGCGTATCCGGGTCTTTTTCAAGGACAGCCCGTCCGGCTTGCGTTTCCGTGCTGGGGCTTGCAAAACATTTTGCTCCCCACGCGCCCATCATGGATTTTCGATAGGGTTTTTGATCAAAGCTGATGCGAACCATGAACACCTTGCATTCGAGACCGAATTGTGAGCAGGCAAACGCCAATGCGCTGCCCCATTGGCCGGCGCCCGTTTCCGTGGTCAATTTCTTGATACCGAACGCTTTGTTGTAATATGCCTGCGCTACCGCCGTATTCGGTTTGTGGCTTCCCGGCGGGCTGACGCCTTCATATTTATAGTATATACGCGCCGGGGTATCGAGGGCCTTTTCCAATTCATAGGCTCTTACCAGTGGTGAAGGGCGCCAAATACTCAGAACTCTTAAAATTTCTTCCGGAATATCGATCCATCGTTCCGTACTGACCTCTTGCTCGATCAGGTTCATGGGAAACACCGGTGCGAGCTGATCCGGGGTCACAGGGTTTCCGTCGGGTCCCAGCGGCGGGTTCATTTTGATATCCGCGAGAATATTATACCATTGGCGCGGCATCTCATCTTCCGTCAAAAGTATTTTTCTTGTCTCCATTGCCCCCTCCTTGTCATGGTTAAAGGTAAATGTGCGTCTTGTGAATGAAGCGACTTCTTGTAATAATTACTTCACCTGATTATCGATTCGTTATCAACATTGCAGTTCAATATGGGTTTGGCATGGAACAACTCGCTGAAAAGGATTCATATTTTATCTTGACTTCAGTCTGTATACAGTATACAAAAATTAGTCAAGAATATTATTCTCTTTAACGCATTTTTCTTGACAAATAAAGAGAGAACATAACATGAAACAAGAATTTTTATTAGGCAACGGCGCTATTGCACTGGGCTTGCTCGAAGCCGGGTGCCAGGTGATCACCTCCTACCCCGGTACCCCTAGCTCAGAAATTCTGCCTGAAGTTGTACGGATGGTCAAGTCCGAGAAATTGAACACCTATGTGGAGTGGTCCACCAACGAAAAAGTGGCTCTCGACAATGCATTTGCAGCGGCCATTTCCGGGAAAAGGGCTGCCTGCTGTATGAAACAAGTGGGACTGAATGTGGCCGCCGACTCGCTCATGAGTGCTGCGTATCTGGGAACCGTGGGCGGACTGGTCATCATTTCCTGTGACGATCCAGGTCCGCATTCTTCCCAAACCGAACAGGACACACGATTCATGGCCAGATTGGCTAAGGTGCCTGTACTGGATCCATCAAACCCGCAAGAAGCCAGAGAAATGGTCAGACTTGCGCTACAACTCTCTGAAACGTATAAAATTCCCATTATTTTACGACCTGCCATCCGCGTGTGCCATGCCAGACAAAACCTTAGCTGGGAAAATCTTAGCAGCAATTTTAAAAAAGCCGCCTTTAAAAAAGATCCCATGCGCTGGGCGGCAACGCCCAAATTTCGTTTTTTGCTTCATCGGGAACTCAATCAGAAATTAAGCAAAATTGCAGAAGCATTCAATACCCTCAAACCATACAACGCCCACAACCTGAATTCCACTGCGAGACGGCCCCTCGGCATCATCGCCGGCGGTGTTCCGAGTTCGGTTGTCAGGGACATCCTGTCCGAACATCAAAGGACCGACATCCCGCTTTTAAAACTGGGGGCACCCTACCCGTTTCCGGAAATTCTGGCCGCAGAATTCATGAATGCCTGTGAAAAGGTTCTGGTCATAGAAGAAACCGATACCTTGATCGAATATTTGCTAAGAGACCGGAATAAAGTTCTTGGACGTTTATCCGGGCATGTGCCCCAGGAAGGGGAACTCGTACCCGAACAGATTGAACGAATTCTCACAACGCTCCTCAAAGAATTGAAGTTGCCTCCGCTGCCGGCCAATGCAAACAGCGACGTCATCGACCTCGTAAAAAAATTAGAACTTCCTTTGAGAAAACCGACACTGTGTCCCGGATGCATGCACCGGGCGGCATTTTATTCGATTCGCAAATCAAGACCCAGAGCCATTTTCACATCGGATATCGGATGCTACACCTTGGGGCTCAACCTTGGCGGCGTCGACACCTGTTTGGATATGGGGGCCGCCATCACCATGGCTTCAGGCTTTTACCATGCCTATTCCCAGGATGATAACCGGCAGCCCATTATCGCAACCATGGGAGACTCCACATTTTACCACTCGGGAACCGCGGGTCTCATCAGTGCCGTCTACAATGATGCAAGGTTCATTCTGGTTATTCTAGACAACATGACAACAGCCATGACCGGCATGCAACCGACACCGGGTCTCGGTATCAAAGCCGACGGCACAAAAGGAAAAAGGATACCGTTGGAAAGGGTCATCAAGGGATGCGGAATCGAATTTCTTGAGGTGCTGGATCCATATGACATCAAAAAGCTGCAGAAAATGCTCAAAAGCGCTTTTAAGCATGTCAAAGATCCGGACGGCGGCATTGCCGTAATCATTGCCCGTCACCCGTGCATCATCGCCTACCGGGATAAAGCCATTGAGCACCGCGTAGAGATTCGGATTACCGACGATTGTATTGCATGCAATCATTGTCTGGAACGCTTTGAATGCCCGGCGCTTTATCATGACGCCGAAAATGAAAAAACCGCTGTTAATCACGCACTCTGCGTCGGATGCGGCGTTTGCATCGATGTATGCCCTACAGGGTCGATTGTGGCGGTCGAACCCGGGTAGAAGCGCTGATATTAAAAGCAATCACGAAAACACGATATGAAAATAACAAATTTCATTATATATTTTCGTGTTTTCGTTCTTTCGTGTTTTCGTGATGGTTGTTTTTATGTTTCATGCAAACCTTCTAAAAGAGAGAAAAGCAAATATGGATACCATCAATTTCGTGCTTGGCGGCCTGGGCGGTCAAGGCATATTGTTCATGACTAAAATTCTTGCCAACACAGCGCTTGAAAAAGGATATCATGTTATGGGAGCCGAAACCCACGGCATGGCCCAAAGAGGCGGATCCGTGGTTTCGCACCTCAGACTTGGGGATATTGAAAGCAGTCTGGTAAAGCACGGATCAGCCCACTTTCTTCTCGCCCTTGAAGAAAATGAAGCTTACCGCAATCTTCCGTTCTTAAAAAAAGGCGGGTTGCTTTTCAGTGATACGTCATCAAAGGATTTCCCCAGGGCTGAAGTCAAGGCTTTCCTGGATGAAATGGACATCACGCCTCATGCAATTCCGGCCGGCAAAATTGCCCTGGACATGGGCATCCCCATGTCGTCAAATCTGGCCTTAATCGGATTTTTTTCAGCTTTTCAGCAGTCACCTTTCGCACCGGATGAAATAAGACAAACCATCGACAGCATCAGCCCGGATCGCTTCAAGAACATCAACTTGCGTGTTTTTGACAAGGGACTGGAAATTGGTCAACATCGTCATAATTTGTCACAGTCATGAATTGGCTTTGGGCACCCAGGCGATGGCACGGCAGATGTGCCTGGATCGCCATGTGGTTATTACCTCAGCCGGAGGCCTGGAGGACAAATCCCTTGGCACAAGCTTTGAAAAGATAGAATGGGCGATAAAAGAAGCTTACTCCGATGATGGCGTGCTGATCCTGATGGATCTGGGCAGTGCGGTGATGACCACCCAGATGGTCGTGGAAACATTGGCACCTGAAAAACAGGCTCATATCCGATTATGCAATGCCCCGCTGGTGGAAGGCGCCATCGCCGCCGCAGCCCATGCCGCCACAGGACAAAGCCTGGAAGAGGTGCAACGCGCTGCGGAACGCGTGCTGCATGAAGCCCCGAAGATCGATACCTCCGGACCCGGGAATAAGAATATTCCCGATTCGTCGGATTTCGAGCACCAAACATCGGTGACGTGTCTTTCAGCGGATGTGATCGTAACCAACCCCGCCGGGCTCCATGCGCGCCCCGCCATGCAATTCGTGAAAACCGCGTCACAATTCAGAGCTCATATTACAGTGCAAAACCTGACGCAGAAGCGGTCACCCGTAGACGCCAAAATGCCTGTGCAGGTTGCCTTTGGGGGATCGGCACGTCAAGGCGAGAAAATTCGCATCAGCGCAGCAGGAGATGACGCTTGCCACGCAGTGGCAAAATTGCGCGCGCTGGTTGAAAACGGTTTCAATGAAATTGAAAAAGCATCACCACCCCTTCCACCTTCCGACATCCGCTCGCCCATGAAAATTGAAATCCCCAAAGATCCGCCCCCAAAACGAATTCAGGGAATCGGCGTATCGGAAGGCTATGCGGTGGCACCTGCCTTCCTTTATCTGTCGGACGATTCCGCAACCCGGCCCATATCGTCATATGACAGTACAATCCCTGAGGAAGAAGCCGTCCGTCTTCAGAAAGCTATTCAAGAAGCAAAGGCACAGTTGGAAAAACTTCGGATTCAGGTAGGCAAGACGCTTGATGAAAAAACAGGATGGATATTTGAGTTCCAGAGGATGATTCTTGAAGACGCCCAATTCGTCGATCATATGCAACATGAGATTCGCAAGGGCCAACAAACTGCCGAGAATTCAGTACGCACGGTTTTTGCTTTGTGGAAAGATAAAGCCGGGAGCTTGGAAAAAACCATGCGAGCCAGGGCTGTTGACCTGCAGGATGTGGAAAACCGTCTGCTGAGACTCCTGCTCGGAGCCAGAGAAAAAGAGTGGTCCGGCCTGACGCACCCGTCCATCATTATCGCCGCGGATCTGGCGCCTTCTGATTTGGCACAGCTGGACCGGGCCCTCGTGAAGGGAATCGCAACCGCCTTTGGTGCCGCCGCTTCCCACACGGCGATACTGGCCCGTGCCTGGGGTGTTCCGGCGGTTATGGGTCTTGGGGAAGAGATCCTGGCCGTTGCTGACAAAACAGGCCTCGCTCTTGACGGAACAACCGGATTTCTTGAAATTGAACCTTCATCCGACACCGTAAAAAAATACCTAAAGCATGCCGAACGCTTTGCTGAATTTCAGACAGGCGTGGTGGCCAAGGCGCATCAGCCGGCTCTCACGCAGGATGGAAAGCGCGTGTCGGTGCTGGCCAATGCCGACAATCCGAATTCTGTCCGAGAGGCACTGCAATGCGGTGCGGAAGGTATCGGCCTGCTTCGAACCGAGTTTCTCTACCTCAACCGTTCCACCATGCCTGAGGAAGAAGAACAGTACAAGGTTTACCGCGAAATTGTGGAAATAATGGGTCAAAGACCGGTGGTGATGCGGACTCTGGATATCGGCGGCGACAAGCAGTTGCCATTCATTGATATCGGTCCGGAAATAAACCCGTTTCTCGGGATACGGGGGATTCGCTTGTGCCTGAAACGCCCGGATATATTTCAGCCCCAACTGCGGGCCATACTGCGGGCAGCTGCGGCGGGCAACCTAAAAATCATGTTCCCGATGATTACAACGCTGGAAGAAGTATCCAAGGCGAAAGCGGCGCTTTCGGATGCGGCGGATTCATTGGCCCGCGACGGACTCGAATATGCCCGCGACATGGAAGTCGGAATCATGATCGAAACACCTGCAGCGGCGGTCAAAGCGGACATTCTGGCCCCAGCGGTCGATTTTATGAGCATCGGATCAAACGACCTGACCCAGTATACCCTGGCCTGCGACAGAGAGAATCGAGGGGTGGACTACCTGTTTGATACCTGGGATCCGGCGGTTCTGCGGTTGATCAGAAGCGTTATTGAGGATGCCCATGCTGCCGGCAAACAGGTGGGGCTGTGCGGGGAGTTTGCCGGACAGCGGGAAGCGATTCCTCTTTTATTGGGATTGGGGCTGGATGAGTTCAGTGTATCTGCTGTGCGCCTGCCCGCAGTTAAGCACTGGATACGGCAATCAGACACCGCCGCCTGCCGTGCCGAAACAAAGAAGTTGTTCTGCTGATAAATTCCGCTTCCGTGTTAGGTATTGAGGCTCAATCGCTTCCAAAATATTCGGCCATGGTCTCCATGAGAAGATACGACGATGTCGCGCCGGGATCCTGGTGCCCGATGCTTCGTTCCCCCAGATAACTGGCCCGCCCCTTTTTGGCCAGCATGGGGATCGTATCCTTCATTCCCTGATGAGCGGCGGCAGCCCCTTGTTTCAACATCTCCTTGATCCCGACCCCTTCTGTCATTAAGTGCTTCATCCGGTTCAGACCTGCTGTCAGGGCGTCCACCATTGTCTTGTCATTCAAGCCGGCTTTTCCCCGCTGCACCACGCCTTCCAGACCGGCTTCCAGCATGGCCACGATATCGGCGGAATCCATTTCTTCTTTGCCGCCGCAAGCTGCGCCGGCCCGAAGAAAAAAGGTGCCGTACAAAGGTCCTGCAGCACCGCCAACTGTTTTAATGAGAACCATTGCCGCGGTTTTGAGTATGGCGCCGATGTCCTCTGAAGGGTTATTCTCCAATGCCCTCACAACTTGGGTAAAACCCCGGTCCATGTTGGTACCGTGATCTGCATCACCAAAGGCCGCGTCCAGTTCGGTAAGGTATTGCCTGTTTTCTGCAAAGACCGACTGCAAACCTTTTATCCAGGAAAGCACATCACCTGCCTTGATCATCATTAAACTCCCCAACGCAGCGCCGCTGTATGCACCGGAGCATCCCATAACTGCAAGAGTTCATCATCAGCCTTCACCAGCGTAATGGAACATCCGGCCATTTCCAGCGAGGTGATGAAATTTCCCACCAGGCGTCGGGCAATGCTAAGGCCTTTGCCTTTGCATATTTCATTGAGTTCATTGTATACAAGATACAATTCCATCAAGGGCGATCCCCCCATCCCGTTGACCATGGCAACGAGCCGGTCGCCGCTCTTGAACGGCAGATCGGAAATTACCGCCTCGGCCATCATCCCGACAATCTCCTGGGCGGTTTTGACCTGTATGCGCCGTCGGCCGGGTTCCCCGTGGATCCCGATACCGATTTCCATCTCGTTATCACTGATTTCAAAAGTGGGTTTGCCGGCATCCGGTACCGTGCAGGAAGTCAGTGCGATACCCATGCTTCGACCGTTGGCATTGACTTTTCGACAAAGACCAGCCACCTTTTTCAGATCAGCCCCCTGCTCGGCGGCAGCGCCACATATTTTTTCAGCCAGCACGGTGGTGCCCACGCCGCGGCGACCGGAAGTGTAAAGGCTATCTTCCACAGCAACATCGTCATTGATAATAACGGCTTCTATTTCAATACCCTCGGTCTGGCACAACTCCATGGCCATTTCAAAGTTCATCACGTCGCCGCTGTAGTTCTTGACGATGTGAAGAACCCCGGCACCGCCATCCACTGCCATGGTGGCCGCCCCCATCTGATCAGGTGTCGGCGACGTGAAAACAGCACCCGGGCAGGCGGCATCAAGCATCCCTTTTCCTACAAACCCGCCATGCATGGGTTCGTGGCCGCTGCCGCCACCTGACAAAAGAGCCACCTTGCCTTTAACCGGTGCGTCGACGCGAGTGATGAAATCCGGATCGAAATAAACTTTGACCAGATCCGCGTGGGCCGCCCCAAAACCGGCCATTGATTCCCTGACAACATCTTCCGGTTTGTTAATCAATTTTTTCATTTTCACTCTCCTCTGCGAACATGCCCGGATCGAAGCACATCCTTACGAACCTTTCCAAGAGACGTCCGCGGAAAATCCTTTTTGATGGTAATGTGCTTGGGCCACTTATACTTGGCCAGGCGGGCTTCGCAGTAATGGAGCACATCCCCAGGGTTGAGATCCGCGCCGTTCTTTGGGATGATAAATGCATGGCCGACCTCTCCCCAAACCTCATCCGGGACCCCCACTACAGCAATCTCGCCGATCGCTTCGATCTCCGCCAATACGGATTCGACTTCGGCCGGGTAGACATTTTCACCGCCGGATATGTACATGTCATCCACCCGATCCACCAGATAATAATACCCATCCGCATCGATATACGCCAGATCGCCCGTGTGGAGAAAGCCGTGTTTGATGGTGTCGTCGGTCTTATCCGGATCGCGCCAGTATTCCTTCATCATAATGGATCCTTTGACGACAATCTCCCCGATTTCACCTGGTTTGACCGGGCGGCCGTCTCGACCCATCAAGCTGACTTCCGCATGAAACACCGGTTTTCCTGCGGTCCCGGGTTTTCGGATGGTATCCTCTTCCGATGCCCACAGCAATATGGACGTTTCGGTCTGGCCCATGATTTGCCGAAACCCAAACCCTGCTTCCCGGCATCCCCGAATCAATTCCGGCGTAATTTTTTCTCCACCGGCAGCACACGTCTTTAAAGAAGATATGTCCCCTCTCTTCTCCTTTTCGACTTCGATAAGAGCCTTGTAGACAGTTGGCACCCCCAAAAGTTTGGTAACCTTATATTTCTCGATATCTTGATAGACTTTGACAGGTTCGAATCTAGGGTGAATCACCATGGTGGCACCTTTGTAAATGGCTGGTGATGCCTGAATAAAAAGGCCGCCTGAGTGGTAGAGCGGCAGAAATATCAGCATAATGTCGTCAAAGTGGAGCTGAAAAAAAATATCGGCGTTCAGACAATTAAAAAACGTTTTGCGATGTGACAAAACTGCACCCTTGGGCCGGCCGGTGGTCCCGGAAGTATACATGATCACTTGCGGTTCTTCAGGATCGGAAGGTCCAAGTGTTTTGGTAATAAACGGCTGTTTAGCGTAAAAAACAGCCGTCTCATTTTTGTAATTCAGCGTGTTTTGATTTTTAGATGAATCCCCCACCACCGCCAGCACCATGGGCGGGAGATTATTTTTCAAATCAATCGCATTCACAATGTCGCCGTATGAATGTTCATATATAAAAAGCCTCGGCCTTGAATTTTTTATGTAATAATCCAGTTCCCGGGCGCTTACCCGAAAGTTAAGGGGAACAAAAATAGCGCCCAATCGGGAACAGGCAAGAAATATCTCGATAAATTCGACCCCATTATTCAACATGACCGCAACACGATCACCTTTTTCAATCCCGACGGCTTGCAACCAGCAACTGGTTTTGTTTGCACGTTGGTGAAGTGAAGCATAGCTGATGGCATCTCCCTCAAAAATGACGGCAGGTTTGTCAGGGTGCAACTCACTCCACCGCTGAACCCAGCAGGCGATATTCATGGATTTAATCATACTGGTTCTTCTCCGATTTATTTTTGAAAAAGGGTTCAAGGGGTCGAGGATTCCAGTGTTTATTCTCGATGGATTTGATCATCGCTTTCCGTATTCTCTAAATATCCCCTATCTCCTCTCTTAATTTCGGTTCCAGGTAATGTATCCTATGTGATTTTATCAAGTCAAGCGGGACATCACGACAGAATGAGCCCATACGCTTCCGACTTGACACATCATCAGCATTTTGACATAAAGAAATATCCAAGGTCCAAAATTATTCTCTTGCTCTCCATTCCAATGCAACACGACCATTGTTTGTTATGATTTCCAAAAAACATATCTTATCAAACCAACTGAGGAGGGGCCGCCCATGTATGCTGAAAGATTTTGGAAAAAAAACTGGGATAAAGGTATTGACGATCTCGATCCGCTCGATTTTGAAACGACCTATGTGAAAATCATTGAAAAGACCTTTACGGAATTTCCGGATAAAATCGCAATGGGCTACCTGGGTGTCGACATCTCATTCGCTGAGTTGGATCGCTATGCCAACCAGTTTGCCAATATGCTCATGGAAAACGGCTTTAAAAAAGGAGATGTCGTGGGCATCAATCTGCCGAACGTTCCCCAGTATGTCATAACGGTAATCGGGACCTTGAGAGCCGGGTGCATTGTCTCAGGCGTCTCTCCGCTGCTTTCCGCAGAACAGATCAAATATCAGCTCAATGACCTCGGAAGTACCGGAAAAAAGGTCGCTCTGGTCACCCTCGATGCCATATTTGCCGGACATGTTGTAAAAATTGCAGTGGATATCCCCCGGTTAAAACTGGTGGTAGCAACGGGCGTAGCCAGCTTTCTGCCGAAGATAAAACAATTTTTAGGTAAATTGCTTAAAAAGATACCCAGCGGGAAAGTTACGCCGTTACCGGAAAAAACCGTCCTGGATTTCCATAAAGACGTACTGGGCCGTTATCCCGCAACGCCTGTGCAGGTCGACATTACACCGGATGATTTGGGCTGGATCCAGTACACCGGGGGAACCACCGGCGATCCCAAAGGCGCCATGCTCACCCACAGAAACGGGGCGCATAATATCATGAGCATCATTCGCTGGCTTGGCTGGGTCAGGGGGGAAGGAATTCTGTTGTCCGGATTTCCATTTTTTCATATTGCCGGTCTCACCGTTTGCGAAGCAGCCACCTATATGGGATGGACCCAGGTTCTCATACCCAACCCCCGCGATACCGATCATATTTGTGCAGAAATGCTGAAATATAAACCCACCAATATGGCCCATGTCCCCTCCCTCTTCCAGATGCTGATCGCCAATCCCAAATTCAAGGAAATGGATCATTCAAAACTCGGCATCTGCATTTCAGCCGCCGCCCCCTTCCCGAAAGAGTCTCAACAGGAGCTGGAGAGAATTATCGGCAAGGGAAAACTTTTGGAACTGTACGGAATGACGGAAACATCACCTGTGTCGACAATGAATCCATCAAAAGGCAAGAAAAAACTCGGTACGGTGGGCATGCCGATTTTTAACACGGATCTAAAAATCGTAGAGCCCGCCACCGGCAAAGAGATGCCCGTCGGTGAAGCCGGGGAGATGTGCGTCAAAGGCCCGTTGGTTATGGCAGGCTATTTCAACAAACCCGAAGCAACCCGCCAAGCCATTGATGAAGACGGTTATATGCATACCGGCGACGTCGGATTCATGGATGAAGACGGCTATATTACCATTGTCGATCGCACAAAGGACATGATCATCGTGGGAGGATTCAAAGTTTTTTCCAGCAAGGTCGAAGATGCTATTGCACAGCATCCTGCCGTGGGCATGCTGGCGCTGATCGGTGTTAAAAATCCTGAAAGACCCGGCTCCGAACTGGTGAAAGCATATATCCAATTGAGTGAAAACTATGCATATGACGGCAATGCCGATGCACTCAAAGAGGATATTATTCAATATGCCAAAGGGAAATGTGCTCCTTATGAAGTCCCGAAAATCATCGACATCATCGATGCAATGCCTTTGACCGCCGTGGGAAAGATTGATAAGAAAGTGCTTCGCAAATAAATCAGGAGACAGGAGTCAGAAGACAGGAGACAGAATACAGAAGACAGCCCCGCCGCCGACCGCTGGGCGGCCTATTTGAGATAAGACAAGAAACTTTGTTGGATATTGGATATTCGGTCTTTTTCTAATTCCCATGCTGAGAAACCCGTTTCGGCATGAAGTTTTATACGAGGAGACAGTGTAAAATCTTAATCATTTTTTCTTCTGTATTCTGTCTTCTGACTTCTGTATTCTTTAAGAAAATATTGTTATATGAAGCAGCTATGTTAGAAAACCAGATAATCTTCATGAATTACATCTAATAAAGGCGCCCCATGTCTATCAAAACAAAAATAATCGCCACCATCGGACCTTCTTCGAGCACGAAACCCATGCTGAAAAAGCTGATTGCCGCCGGCATGAATGTTGTTAGGCTCAACTTTTCCCACGGTACGTATGAGACTCATGGGGAAGTCATCGACAATATTCGTTCTCTTTCAAAAAGCATAAACAAGCCTATCGGTATCCTGCTTGACCTGCAGGGTCCTAAAATTAGAACAGCTAAACTCAAAGATGGTAAGCCTGTGTTCCTTCAAAAAAATAAAACGATAGGTATCACCATAAAAAATATTCCCGGCACGACCGAGCTTATTGCCACGACCTACAAAAACCTTCCGCAAGATGTCAACCCAGGTGACAGCATTCTTCTTGACGACGGTTTGATTAAACTCACGGTGCTGTCCAAAACAGAAGATACGGTGCAGTGTAAAATCATCAACGGTGGTTTCCTGAAAGAGAATAAGGGAATGAATTTGCCGGGTGTTGCGGTTTCCGCGCCTTCCATGACGGAAAAAGACAAGCGCGATGTGAATTTTGGTTTACAAAACAATGTCGACTATTTTGCACTCTCCTTTATTCGAACAGCGGAAGATCTTATACAGATTAAAAAAATGATCAGGCGGCAAGACAGCGATACTCCTGTCATTGCAAAAATTGAAAAGCCCGAAGCCGTGAAAAATATCCATGAAATTTTAGCCGTAGCGGATGGGATCATGGTGGCCCGGGGTGACCTAGGTGTTGAAATGCACCCGGAGCAGGTCCCTACGATTCAAAAACAAATCATCCATGCCGCCATTCATGCCAACAAGCCGGTTATCACCGCAACGCAGATGCTCGAAACCATGTGCAGCAATCCGATTCCCACAAGGGCGGAAGCTTCCGATGTAGCCAATGCCATTTTTGACGGCACCGACGCCGTCATGTTATCCGGGGAAACCGCCTCAGGTAAATACCCGGTCGAGGCGGTCAGCATGATGGCAAGAATTGCCGCCAATGCCGAAAACTCGCCATTTATGAAATACAATCTTCAATACCCCAAAGACCCGGTGGACCCTGTTTCGCATGCCGTTGCTCAATCCGCCGTCAATATTCTCCACGAGCTCAATGCCAAAGGCATCCTGGTCTTTTCCGTGTCCGGCAGCACAGGAAAACTGATATCCAGAAAACGTCCAAGCAAGCCGGTCTATGCATTTACACCAAGCATGAAGGTATACAACCGCCTGGCATTGATCTGGGGAATAATCCCTCTCTACCTCCCAAGCATCGAAAATGTTAAACGCCTCATCAAAGCCAGTGAAAATATTGTTATCGGAAAAAAACTGGCAAAAAAAAACGATCTGGTTGTGATCGCCATCGGGTTGGGATTTAAAGAAGGATCCACCAATGTCATCAAAATCCATCGGTTGGGGCATGAGGATTAATTTTTCCTACATAAAGATAACTATTTGTTTATTCTGTTTATTGTTTGCAATGAGCGCAACTGCTGCCGAGCTTACGGGAACGTGGAACGGGCAGGAGGATAGCGGTGAGCCATATACCTTTGTCTTTACCGGCACTGATTGGTCGCTCACCAATGATGCCGGCGACAACTGGCAGCAGGGCACCTACACATACAACATCAATGCCGATCCGAAACAGATGAACCTGTACATTAGCGCCGGCTCGGACAATCAACTTATTGCCAAAACAGCTCTTTATATTTACAAAATTGAAGGAAAAACCTTAACATTAACCGGCAGTGAGCCCGGCAGTTCCTATCGACCGTCTGATTTCTCTGAAGGTGGAATGACGCGAACCTTTATTGTTACCAATGAAGACATGCAAACAGATGACAGCTCCGACGACACAAAAAACTCAAAGGCAAAAGACAACGTCAGGGTCTATGTCAATTGTTTTTTAAACACGGTGCTGAATTAGCCCGGAAATTTCATCATGAAATTTCCGGGCTGCCTGAATTCCACAGCGTCTAATTGGCGATGATACAGGTTGTCGTATTTTTGATATTTTTACTCAAGCATCGTATTGATAAAACAAAGACTCGACCCACTATCACCACCACCATCATCGCTCGATATGGCAAGTGCGCCTGGATCGGTGATAGTGCCTGCTACGTCGTCGCTGTCGGTTATACCATCGCCATCCGTCAGTTGAAGGGTGATGGTGTTGTCCCCATTATTGCTGCCGAAGGGGATTTCGTGCCATCCATTGACGGCGTCGATTTTGTAATATTTTGACTTAAGCGGAACTTTGTCCGGAAATACCAGGGTGACGGTCACGCTTCCACCTGCTTCAAGACCGGAGATCTTAAAGCCGACAACCCCGTAGGGGATATCCAGGGTTGGTTTACCGGTCTGAGGAATTGCCGGGTCATCACCAGCCAGGCAGGACATGTTCGAAAAACTGCCGTTGGCAGTATGCATCATCAATGTTTGCGTGCCGTTGGCCTGCCGCAGGCGTGCAGTATCAGCGTCCTTGTAGTCGGGTATCCCGTCCTCATCATAATCGCTGGCCTCATCAATTCCTTCTTCACTGTCGAGGATGCCATTGCCGTTGGAATCCGTTCCGTCAATGGCGCCGTAGATGATAATTTTTTCCTGGTCCACATAACTCCAGCCGGCTTCCAGGACGTCAATGTCCGTGGTGCCGGCCGGCATGGGTTCGACTTTGATAATCGTGGCGGATTTGGAGCACGCACCGGCGTTGTGGTCGCCTCCCATATCGTCATAGGGCCATAAATCACCTGTCGATGGATCTGCCTGGTCAGGCGGCGGCGGCGGATCGATTTTCTGGGGCACCACCACGCGGAACGGCCCTTCGCCGTCCAGCTTGTTATTGTCATTGAGTACCCCGGGATCCAAATAGGCCCCTTCGCGCTTGTAGGCCAGAATCGCTTTCAACCCATTGGTGACCGTGATCGGATCGCCGTGGGAACGGCCGCTGCAGGAAGGCGCATCGTATTCACACCAGCCGTAGTCCTGGTTGATCGCCACGTCGGCCTCGGTGTCATAATAGTAGGTTGCCGGCGGATACTGGTAGGTTTTCCCCGGCATGTTGCCGTATACATGGTAGGCCTCCACATCCTGGTCGTCATATTCCATGGGGTGGGTTTGAGACCAGCCATCCACGGAATAGACGATAATATGGGTGGCTGTTTCCAGCATACCCGCATCATCGAGCAGTTCCTTCATGGGAACCCCGGTGTACTCGGCATACTCATCGCCGGAGCGCGATGTGTTCATCAGCATAAACTGGGTGTGATTGGTCATGGCTTCAATTTGCTTCATCGTGTAGACACGATAAGGCGCTGTGGCTAGCCCGGGATAGTCGCCGGCACTGCCAGGGAAGGAGTTGCTCTCTATTTCTGTTTTGTTGGTATAGCCGTCGTCGTCCGAGTCGTCATTTTCGATACTCGAAATGGCGGCTGAGTTTCTGCCGGCGGCTTTGTAGGCATTGCCGTAGGCGTTCATGGTCTGACTTAGCCCCTCGGTTCCGCCCTCGCCATCGTATCCGTATGCATAATGGCACCATTGACAGCTGCCCAAAACAACCGGACCACTTTTTTTGACATAGGATCCTCCGCCATGGCATAGAGCACAGTGATCCAGCTTGGTGCCGGCCTTGTCCGGATACACGGTTAAAAATTTGTTTGCATCCTGCTCACCCTCATGATGATACGCGCCGAAAGCCAAAGAAGACACAATCATCGATACAACTGCTGCCAGAACAAATAAATACTTCAGTCTCATCTTCAATCTCCTTTTATTTTTGTTTATTGTTCGTAAGTACCCATCCATAAATTAAGAATAGGTACTTTTTAGAAGTCCATGCTGAACCGGCAGGTAAACACATTCTCCTCATCGATATAATCGACATCACCGTTGGGCAGTACACGCACCCGCAGCGGATCTGAAAACTCAGTGTGGGAATAGTCAAAAATGATCCGCACCATGGGAAATAGAATCCAGTTGAACGCAACGCTGTAAGCATCTGCACTTTCCGTTGAAACATGACTGGCGGGATTGATCCAGTCTTCATCCCCTTCAAAATGCTCCAGCCGTGCGGAAAGGCAGAGCGCCCCCCAGGTGCCCATTTCAGGGTTGAAAAAATTTTTGGGATACACCGGCTGGACAACCCCGTCTGACAAGCTTTGATATTCTCCTGTCAGGCAATAGGAAATGCTGGCATAAGCCGCTGAGAACTCTGCATCCATGGCGGCTTCTCCGGCCGGTTTCAGACCGCTGTATTTGAGGTATGCATACTCAGCCTGCATCAACATCGGTCCCCGGGCCCAGGCGGCTTCCAACCCAAGCCGCTGGCGGTCATCCACATCATAGATCATACCGAATTTCGTGTTATTGCTCAGCACATACATATTTCGGTCCGAGCCGTACATGCCCGCGCTTTTCACTTTTAGATTTACATTGCTGAGATCGATTCGGGCGTAGGTGGCGGAACCGCCGATTTGGAAGGATCGAAGGGCGTCAAAATTTGAATTTTTAAATGGAGCGATCACCAGCCTGGCGGCCACTTCGGGATCGTCGTGTTCATTCCCCCGGGTGGCGCCGTCTTCGCCATCGCCGTTGAATATGCCCAGCGAATAATTCAAGGCATCGTAAAAGGCGGAGCCATGGGCCATCAGACCGATATCCCGCTTCGGGCCAAGAGAATAAGCCATGGAACGCTCGGCAAAAAAGAGCGCCTTGTCCCGGGTTTGCCATTCCAGGCTGAAAGGCTCTTTAAACTGGCCCATTTTCAGGGCATGAGGACCATGAACCAGCTCACTGTAGGATTCCACGATATTGCTGGTTTCATTGCCCTGAAATTCAAACTCCATGCCGAAACGGAACCAACGCGTCAATGTGCCGCGAAACAGCAGACGTGATCTGCGCAGGTCAAAGCGGTTGTCGACCCTTTCGTCCTCCAAATAATATCGGTAATCGGTTTGAAACGTGCCGCCCAGGCGTAATTCCATGCCGCCCTCTTCTTCGGACTTGATATAGAATCCGCCATTGTAGCCTGCAAAAAATATTTTTTCGGCACAGCTTTCACTGGCTGCAAAACACATTAGAACAACAATGCAGACCGTAATCGGCCAGCGCGAACCCGGTAGCTTCCGACGCTTCATTTTTTTCATCTTTTCGAGGCTTTGCGTATCGCATGAATTCATTGTGTGCTATAGTATCAAATATTATATCAAACAAGTTATTTTAGAAAGCTATGTTGTAACTATATATCCAATTAGTCAAGCTTAATTTGTTGTTATTATATACATTTCCTATTATTACGAAAGATAACGTATAATAACAAAATATGTCGGATTTGAAATAGAATGTGTTCGAAATGGAAACCTAAGGCAGGTAGTCTCGATTTTAAATAAAATGCTCTATAATGAAGAATGAACAGGATATGGCCATACAACGTGAAAGAATAACTTTCGAATTTTACTTTCCAAAATATATAGTTTTATCGTCCCCACGCTTCACCGTGGGGACGATAAAACTATATCTGCAGACAGTCTTCGCTTAATACCCGGTCCAATGCATCGATCAATTGGGCGGCATTCTTTTCAGAAAAAACCATGGGGGGCTTCAATTTCAGTACATTGTGCAGCGGGCCGTCCGTACTCAACAGCATGCCGTAATCCTGCAGGCGGTTGATGATGTAATCCGCGTGTTCATGAGCGGGTTCCAGTGTTTCATGGTCCTTGACGAGTTCAATCCCAATAAAAAGTCCCAGACCGCGTACATCGCCGATCAGGGGATACTTCTTTTGTAATCCTTTGAATCCTTCAATGAGTCGTGTTCCCACACTCCGGGCATTTTCCTGCAGGTTTTCTTTCTTGACCACATCCAAGACGGCCATGCCGATGGCACAGGACACGGGATTGCCGCCAAAAGTATTAAAATATTCCATCCCGTTGTTAAAAACATCGGCTATCTCGGGTGTCGTCACCACAACCGCCAGGGGATGACCATTCCCGGCAGGCTTTCCCAAGGTCACGATATCCGGCACAACGTCTTGGGTCTCAAACGCCCAGAAATGAGAACCGGCCCGCCCGAACCCGACTTGAATCTCGTCTGCAATGCAGAGACCTCCTGCATCACGAACGTGTCTAAAAGCTTCCTGCATATAACCATACGGCAGGACAACCTGTCCGCCGCACCCCAGAATACTCTCACAAATAAACGCAGAAACACCCCTTCCTTCCATCCGCACCTGCTCAGCAGCGGCTTTTACACAGGCTGCATATCGCTCACCAATAACGCTGTCGGTCCCTTTATGAAGACCACGGTATCCATCAGGCATTTCAACGGTATGAACCCAAGCAGGCGCGCCTCTTCCACCCGGGCCGTCATGTTTATACGGGCTGATGTCGATTAACAGATTGGTATTGCCGTGATAAGCGCCATCCAGGGTAATGATATCCTTTTGGCGGGTGTAGGTTCTTGCCAGTCTGAAAGCGAGTTCGTTGGCTTCACTTCCGGTACACACAAAATAGCATACGCTCAAGGGCTCAGGAAACATATCCAGCAGCTGTTCAGCGTACGCAACGATATTGTCATGCAGATATCGGGTATTGGTATTCAGCACGGCCATCTGCCGCTGCCCGGCCGCCACGACTTCCGGGTGGCAGTGCCCGACATGACTCACATTGTTGATGCCATCCAGATAAGCCCGCCCATCCTGGTCGTATAAATATTGTGCCCTGCCTCTAACGATTTTAAGGGGTCTGCGGTAAGCGATGCTTAGATTTCCCCCGATATGCCGGCTTCGAATATGCAGAATGGCATCATGGTTTTTCTTGTGGGAATTCAAACAGTTTTCAGGGATACTCAGGATAAGGTTGGGGTCCGGGCATATGCTTTTCCAAACGAGGCGCTGGCTCGGCAAGGCAACGCCCATAAAATTTCCCTCCTCTCCCAGCATATCCGTTATAATCTGAAAATGGAGATGCGGCGGCCATCCGCCGTTGACGTCCGCATTACCGATTGCTGCAAAGCCCTCGCCCCTGACGATAGATTTTCCGACGGCCACGTCTTTTAAGGATTCTTCGCTCAAATGTCCGTACAAAGTAAAAAAAGGAATGCCATCGTCTGTCTCGTGTGCCAGAATAATTGTGGGCCCGTAATCAAAGCGTGTGCGGTTGTTTTGAAAGCTGTGCACCGTACCGTCACAGCAGGCGTAAACCCGGGATCCGGCTGCCTTGTAAAGATCGATCCCCAAATGAATGCTTCTTTGTTCCGCATTCATATCGCTTTCGGGTCGATAGACGTCGGAAGCATAGAAACACCTGGCTTCATCGTATCGGCCGATGCCCGTCTCAGCCTTGTTTTTGCGCATAAAACCAAAAATTTTTTCCGCCATGAGCACCGGATCCGTTACATCATCGCCGGCTCCTATCAGCGGGCTGTCTACGCTCAGGTCCACCACAAACTGGTTGGGTCCTCGAAGATCCGCATCAACTACCGATGCCATCTGATCACGCGACCGGATGAGCCAGGATACAATTTTATCCGTTTGCGGTACCGGAGGCAGCGTTGCAGCCTGGCGAAAGATGTAGTGGGCAAACCGCGGATGGAAACGGTATAGCCTTTTAAGGAGATTCCAGGCCGGCTTTTCGGAAATACGCAGATAGGCATTATCCGGTTTTCTTTGGTACTGATCGGCAGAGTGGCAAACACTCATGCACAATCGCATACAGATCAAATCAAACAACACGGCCAACTCAACATTTTCCAGTGGATGAACTGCGTGATACCCCCTGATAATGTGTTTGGCAGTCGCCAACGGGTCCTGCTTTCCCATCATGGCATAGGCGCATATTATCGCCGGCTCATTCACCAGGTGTGTTTGGACCATATCGCCAAAGTCGATAACACCGTCGACCCTGTTTTGCCAGGCATGCATAGGTACAACCAGTATATTGTAATCATTCCCGTCGTTATGAATCATGCCTTGCCGCAAATCGGACAACCGGGGTTTTACAATCAATTCGTATCGATCCAAGTAATGCCGCACCAGAGTTCTATCATCTTCATTGTCAATGCGACCGATGAGATTCTTTATAATTTTTGCAGCATGCTTCAAATCCCAGTGAAACTCCCGGCAGCCGGCTGGATGTTCAAAATCATGAAGCGACCGGTCCACACAACCGAAAAATCTGCCCAAGCTTTCCAGCAGATCCGGGTTGTGCGGATTTGCTTCGGCAAACGGTTTGCCCGGCAGATAAGTCAAAAGCCTTACAAAATGTGTTTGTCCGTCTTTGCTTTGTACGGAACCCATCATAGCGCCGTCGCGTGTCAAACACACCTCCGGGCAGACCCCTTTTGCATCAAAAAAATAATCTTTCTTAAGACGGTTTATGTGCTGCATGGCCTTATTTTGCATATCCAGAATATCAAAGACTTCATTGGAATTGGCGATCTTCAGCACATAGGAATTATTTTCATCGGTCTTCAGCTGAAAATTCTGGTCTCGTTCACTGGGGAGCTGTTCAGAAATTCCTGAGACTCCAAAAATATCCAGGCCGATTTGTTCGGCCTCTTTCGGGGTGTATTGGGGAGCATATTTTAGAATCGATGACATGATCGTGAATCCTTAGATGATAGGTATCGGGTTAAAAATCCTTTATCACGAAAGCACGAAAGGAAGAAGACACGAAAAAGAAATAGAAAGATTTCGTGTTTTCCATATTTCGTGTTTTCGTGTTTGTTTTTTTCTTATACTTTCGCTCGAACTTTTAGCCCCTTGACTTCTGGAATCCTTGTATTAGGTAAAAAGAAAATCAAAACAACGGTCGCCAAAGGAACAAAGGATACATAAAAAAGCACCGTCGGTATGGAATAGATATCTGAAAGTTTTCCCGTAACCGGTGTAAGGGCGCCGCCAAGTCCGTATGCGAACCCCATCATCAAGCTGGCTA
>CAYTAQ010000017.1:0-40499 GCA_964435695.1 uncultured Desulfobacterales bacterium
TTTTAAACTCGCGCTGAATTGCCGCATCTATATTCGCCGGCCGATCTTTCGGTTGATAGCTTGTTTGTTTCGTCTTGATAATCCGGTCCATTAACACATCAGAGCGTGTATAAACTCTTGTGCCTGCTGTTTCCACACGCCTTTTGGCTTCGTTGACAAAGTATTTTCTTTCATTCTCATCAATAATACGTTTTTTCCCTTTACCGTGAATTTCTTCAAGCACGTTTAGACAAAACGAATGAATTGTTGTGGCGATGGGGATGTTTTTTGTGTTCGGTAAAAGCAATTTGAGCCGCCCGTGCATTTCTTTTGCCGCTTTATTGGTAAAGGTTAATGCAATAATATTTTCCCCTGGAACTTGTTTTTCTTTCACCAAGTGCGCCATTCGGTGCGTAATGGTCAACGTTTTTCCGGTTCCGGGTCCGGCTACAATCATCAACGGACCGTCTTTATGAAATACCGTCTCTTTTTGCTTTAGATTTAATAATAGGCTTCTTTTTATTTCAGTCTGTGACAATTTATTGAATTTATTTTTAACCTTTTCTTTTTTAATAACTGGCTTAACTTTGTTTTTTATTATGTTTTCCACTGGATTTTTGTATACAAAAAGGGCTGTTTGGCCAAGAATTGCTGCTTTTTCCTGGGGCTCAAACAATCTTATTTTTCCAAACGCTCCATCATATCCCGGCTGAATTTGAATTTCTTTATTTCTGATGCGCCGAAGCGCTTCACCCAATAAAGGCATTTCCGCGCACTTAAATGAATCACTGGGGATATCATAAAGAATTGTTAATTCAGCTCCATATGTTTGTAAAAGTTGTTGATACGCCTGATTGACTTTTTTAGTATTGGGACCGACCCCCAAGATCTCAGATAATATTTCTTGAAGTGGGATCAGGTTGTAATACGGATGACTTTTTTTCGGTTTTTTGCCTTCAGACCGATCAGCCAATTGTTCAACTCTATATAACACGCCCAATGTCATCGGTTTTCCACATACCGGACAAATACCTTTTTGCTGGATGGTATCACTCGGCCATGAACGGAAATTGCACTTGCGGTGCCCGTCCAGATGATATTTTCCTTCCTCCGGATAAAATTCGAATGTTCCTAAAAATCGTTCGGGGTCGCCGGTGGATATTGCATTTTTTATTTCTAAAAAAGTAGGTTCCGTGTTAAAAATATTCGCTTCCCGGCCCAATTTTAAAGGAGAATGTGCATCTGAATTGGATATCAGTGTTAAACCATCCAAAAATTTTATCCGCCAGTTCATTTGCGGATCAGATGAAAGACCGGTTTCAACAGCAAAAATATATTCCGTCAAATCGCCAAAACATTCTTGAATTGAATCAAAACCTGATTTTGAACCGAGTAAAGAAAACCATGGCGTCCAAATATGTGCAGGAATTAAAAAACTTTCTTGTGAAGTCTCTAAAAGCATTTCAAGAAGATTTCTTGCATCTAAGCCCAGTATCGGTCGGCCGTCGGATTTAATATTTCCAATTTTATCAAGTTTTGAATTGAATGTTTCAGCGGTTGATATATCCGGAACAAAAATAAGATTATGATTTTTGCGGGTTTTGTTATGTTTTTTATAGATATTGCTGATTTCTGAAACAAGCATAAAACGAACGTTTTTTCGGCATGCATCCGGAACAAAAATATTACATGCTTCTTCAATTTCATTTTTCAGCTTGTAAAGACCAAACGTATCCGGTTCTAATTTTGTTTTAATTTCGGAAAACCATTCAGGATGCGTAAAATCTCCCGTTCCGATGACGCTGATCCCTTTTAACTGTCCGGCAATATAAAGATTTTCAAGATCAAGATTTTTTGCTGTTGCACGAGAATATTTTGAATGAACATGAAAATCCGCAATAAATTTCATCGAAACCCATCACCCCTTGCCGATATTAAAAAATTTCTTGAATACTGTGGCGCTACAGGCTATATATTTATATTTAATCCATCTTTTTATACAAGATATAGTATTTTTTATTGATAATTTGTTAACAATTCTCTATTTATTAACAATTCATATTAAACCAAACAAAAGCGACGGGTTTTCATATGTACTTCAATACAATTATTAAAAGCTATTATTATATTTTTTTTAATAATTTAAATAGAATAAAATGTTATTAGCAGTTTAAACAGCCTATAATATTAAAACTAATAAATAAAAAATAGGAAAAAACAATGAATTTTACAATCAAAAAAGACGATATTTTAGCGGTTCTTTCCAAAATTCAAGGATTAACCAGCAGAAAAAGCAATCTTGCGATCACGGAGAATGTTTTGCTGACAACGACGGATCAGTCCATAACACTGATGGCCACAGATCTTGAAACAGGTTTTGAAGGATCCTATCCCGCAGTCGTTGAAAAAGATGGATCCATCGCGATTAATGCAAGAAAATTATATGAAATCGTCAGAGAATTTCCTAAAAATGACATCGTGATTAATGAGGTAGAAAACAAGTGGATTGAAATCGGAAACAAAGATGTACAATATCATATTGTCGGTATGGACCCTGAGGATTTTCCTGAAAATCCTCATATCGACGAAATTGACTTTATAGAAATCGACTCGGCTTTATTTAAAAAGATGATTGAAAAAACCGTGATGATCGTTGGCGCATCTGACGATAAACGGGCACATATCAATGGCGCTCAATTTGAACAGGTCAAAGATAAAGATGATGATAAATCAATGATCCGATTTGTATCAACCGATGGAAGCCGTCTTTCGAAAGCGGACTATATTTTTGAAAAAGAATACAATATGATCCAGTTTGAGAAAATCATTATTCCCAAAAAGGGATTGAATGAAGTGGCAAAATTTTTATCGACGGAAGGAACGGTCGGCGTCGGTATTCAAAAAAATTATTTTGTTGTTAAAAAGGAAATGGAAACCATCATTATTAGACTTCTTGAAGGTGAATTTCCAGAATATAAAGAAATAATACAAATAAAAGAAAACTATAATGTTGTATTAAATAGAAACCGATTTATTATGATGCTCAAAAGGATGTCCATCTTGTCTTCGGAAAATTATAAAGGGGCTGTTTTTGATTTTAACGACAACACAGTGACGGTCATTGCCACCAACCCCGAAATAGGCGAATCCAAAGAATATATGAATATCGATTATAAGAGAGACCCTATCAAGGTGGCATTCAACCCTAAATTTTTTATAGAAATATTAAATGTAATCGAAGGCGAAAATGTTTTATTAAATATCATTGATGAAGAAAAACCCTGTATTATCCAAGGACAAGATGACAATAGCTATTTAAGTGTTATTATGCCGATGAGAATATAATGGAATCAACATACGATGAAAGCAGTATTGATGTACTGGAGGGGCTTGACCCGGTAAGGCTTCGGCCCTCCATGTATATTGGAAATGTGGATGTAGCGGGACTTCATCATCTGGTTTATGAAGTGATTGACAATAGTATTGATGAAGCAATGGCGGGGTATTGCAACAACATCCGGGTTACGATTCACGCCGATAACAGCGTGAGTGTTTTGGATGATGGAAGAGGAATTCCGGTTGGTATTCATAAAACAGAGAATGTTCCAGCGGTTGAAGTTGTTCTTACAAAACTGCACGCCGGCGGAAAATTTAACAACGACTCCTATAAAGTTTCAGGTGGACTGCATGGTGTCGGCGTTTCGGTGGTCAATGCCCTCTCTATTTCTTTAGAAGTGGAAGTTTATTTCAAACAAAATGTATATTATCAGATATTTGAAAGAGGTGTGAAAGCAAGCGAGTTAAAAATAATCGGAAAAACAAATAAAACGGGGACCAAAATTCACTTCGCACCGGACCCTGAAATTTTTAATATCATTGAATTTAACTATGATATTTTAGTTCGAAGAATAAGAGAACTCGCATTTCTGAATAAGGGAATAAACATATCTTTAGAAGACGAAAGGAATGAAACCAAAGAAGAATTTTTATATGAAGGTGGTATTGTTGAATATGTGGAATTTGTCAACAAACACCATACAGCCCTGCACAAACCCATTTTTATTGAAGGGACCCGTAGTGACGTTCAAATAGAAGTGGCCATTCAATACAACGATACATTTAAAGAAAAAATATTTTCTTTTGCAAACAATATCAATACAGTGGAGGGTGGATTTCACCTGATTGGGTTTAAAGCCGCACTTACCAGGACGCTCAATGGTTACTTGGCGAACGGCAACCTGCCAAAAAACCTTGCCGCAAAAATAAGTGGAGATGATGTGCGGGAGGGGTTAACCGCCATTATAAGTGTTCGTATCATCAACCCGCAGTTTGAAGGTCAAACCAAGACAAAACTGGGTAATAGCGAAGTTAAAGGGCTGGTTGAATCCCTCATCAACGAAAAATTAAATATTTTTTTAGAGGAAAACCCGGGTGTCGCAAAAAAAATAATCGCTAAAGCCGTTGATGCCGCTCGTGCTAGGGATGCTGCAAAGCGCGCCAGGGATCTTGCAAGAAACAAGGGATCTCTCATCGATGCAACCCTTCCAGGAAAATTAGCGGAATGTCAAGTGGATGATCCCGCACAGAGAGAGCTTTTTTTGGTGGAGGGTGATTCAGCCGGCGGATCTGCAAAACAGGGCCGGGATAGGAAGTTTCAGGCGATTTTACCGTTAAAAGGAAAAATACTGAATGTTGAAAAAGCCCGGTTTGATAAAATTCTTCGAAGCGAAGAAATTAAAAACATTATTACTGCGCTGGGGACCGGGGTTGGCAGAGAAGAATATGATCTTGAGAAGCTTCGATATCATAAAATTATAATTATGACGGATGCCGATGTGGATGGTTCCCATATACGGACGCTTCTTTTAACCTTTTTTTACAGACAACTTCCTGAAATTATTGAAAAAGGATTCCTATATATCGCACAACCACCCCTTTTAAGGGTCGGAAAAGGTAAAAACGAAATATATCTGAAAAATGAAAAAGATTTTAACGACTATATCCTAAAAAAAATTTGTGAAAAGAAGCAATTAAACATTGGAAAAGGAGATATGGTATTAAGCAATCATCGCCTTTTCCTATTTATCGGAAATTTATCAGAATATTTTTTGGTTCTCACCAATATGGAAAAGCGGGGAATATATCCTGATCTGGCGGAAATTTTAATAAAATATAGTGTTGAGAGTAAAAGATTTCTCCAGGAAAAAGAACAGATGCTTTTTTTGAAAGCCGAGTTGTCTAATATGGGATATAACACCGGAGAACTGTCCTGGAATGATGACCGCGATGTTTATGAAATGATAATATATCCAAATGAAGAACTTAAAAAAGAAATATTGATTCACAATCCATTTATTAATGATGTCCGCCCGGTTAAGATAGGGAGTGAACTTGTCTATGCGTCAGATTTTCAGAAAGGTAGAATTTTGGGTGAAAAGATATTTAAATATGATCACCCCCCATTTAAAATTTTTAATAAAGAAACGGAAGGACCGGTTGCATCTTTTGAAAACAAAAAAGATTTTCTTTCTTTTTTGATGGACGAGGGGAAAAAGGGAATCAGTATTCAGCGATACAAAGGTCTTGGCGAAATGAATCCTGAACAACTATGGCAAACAACCATGAATCCTGAAAAGCGTATATTACTCCAAGTGCGCATTGAGGATGCTGTAGAGACGGATGAAATTTTTACTATTTTAATGGGAGATGAAGTGGAACCTAGGAGGGAATTTATTCAAAACAATGCGCTGAAAGTAAGTATGTTGGATATTTAGCGTTTGATTTGTAAAAAAGAACTTCGCGTCATACCGGCTCCCACCGAATCGTTTAAAATAATTTTAGCTGATTTTAAATTTTCAATATTTCTGTTAATCGGAAAGCCGTTTATGGAATCGGGCTCAAGTGAACCGTGAAGCAGGTCATGGGGTAAGCGTTGCATACATACCACAGAGCAGTTTCCCCGCGTATGAATGTTGGTTATCATTTTATTGGATATATAATCCATCACATCTTTTTTAATATCGGGTTGACCGGGTGCCAGAATTTTCTCAAGCATCATGGGGATCATGGCAAAATTTGCCTGATGCTCGATTAAAAGATCTATTTTATCCATGGTTAAATCATTTTGGGTTATCAGTTTCTTTACATGCGGCAGTGCGCCCCTCGTGGCATATAAAAAAACACCCTTGCCGTCCATATCTCCGAAAACATCATCTTCGGTCGGAACGGCCTGGATAAAGTTTGCAAAACATCCATGGGTTTTTGTATGTGTGTCGACGACGCCAAAACAGGGTCTGTCAAAAACGAAACCACTGCCTTGATGAAGGGTAACCACAGCATTAAGATCCGACGGCAGGTACACACTGACAAGGGTCCGGTATTTGCCCGATTGAATATAGGCGGCCGCAATTTTTTCAACCAGTAAAGGGTTGTTTGAGAGCGACATGATATCAAATGCAAAAGAATCTACCTGACGGTTGTAAAAAGCCAGGGCGTTTTTAAACGAATCAAAGACACCCGTGTCTTTTGCCTTGGGATACATCAATTCAACCAGACGATGTTGAACACGGGCTGCTGTTGCAGGGACCCTGTAATGGAGCTTTCCAAGTTGATTATCGATGATAATGCCGTCAATTTTAGTATTTCCAACTAACGACAATATGGTTTTTGCAAGATTGAATACCATGTCGTCTTTTAAAAACCGTTTTTTTGTGACACGGGAGACAGGTCGTTCCGACGGTGTTCGATCGCGTTTGGTTTCGAGAGCGGTGGCAATTGCATCATCCCCAAAAATGATATTGGATGTATCCAGCGGCGTAAATGCCTTTGCGCGGTGAATGTTCTCTGCGCCGATGATGATAGAAATGTCATGTTTTTTCAAAAAGCCCGCAGAGGACAGCATAAAAAGCAATTCTACGCCTACATTATACCCGGGACAGCCGGCGTAAAGGTCAAAGGGGATTGCGTTCGGACATATATGTTGAATGGTTTTAAATGGATGGCGAACAAGAGGTCCGGCATCATATTTGTCATCACCCACATTGGTGGCGCCGATAATGATCTTAATTCGCTTCGGGTCGATAGCGGAAGTTCTTAAAAGGTCTTGAAGCGCTATAATCCCGATGCGGGTGTCGGCGGGCGCCACCATACGCGTCCGGATACCGATACGCTCTTCAATGGTTTTCATGGTCACGGGAATGCCGCCTTTAAAAAACATACCCATGTTTTCATATATTGAATTGTCGGTAAGCGTGCCGTTGTTCCAGGCACCAGATGCAATAATTTCTAACACTGAATGAGTTGCCACGCGTTTCCCCGGATAGTAAAATGGATAGTAAAATATGAAAAAAATAATTTTGTAAGCATATCAGAACATTTCAAGATTTCAAGCGTTGAACCAATCAAAATTAACTTGATTCAAAGACAGTCTAGTGGGATTAATAATCAAATTAAAGGGGATAGATAGAATCGCGGGTTTGTAAAAGTTTTGTAAAAATAAAATTGCAACGCGATCTTATAAATTTAAAATGCGTCATCTGTGATTTAGAACTGGAGTTATTAATATGAAGATACATATGATCAGCGCAAGAGATCTTCCTGACCTTTGGTTTCAAGCAGTGCATGATATTCTGGATAACGGTCGTCGATTCACCATCGACAGGGGGTCTTATGCCGGCCAGACACGCCTGGAGTATGATTATTTTTGCGGGCATGTGCTGCACCCTGGTACCATACCTTTGCTGCCGGATATACCGCCGGCCTGCGGAATCCCGAATCCGGTGGAAGAGGCGTATATCTATGGCGGAGAAGGGTATGATCGTTCTTATATTGAATATCTTATGACGGGCCATAAAGAACCGGGCGAATCATATACTTACGGAGAGCGACTTACCAGAGCCCCGCTTGGCGGAAGCAAACTGGCGTGGTGGCGCAGTGGCAGTACCGCGATTATTGATAAAAGGAAAGTTGACGGAAAAATCGTTTTTGAAGAAGAAGAAGAGCTTTATATCAATCAGATTGAATGGATCATCGATACCTACAAACGCTTTGGCTATCGAAACAATCAGATGGTGTTACAGGTGGCGCATCCATCGGACCTGACATTGTTGGACCCACCGTGCCTGCGATCCATAGATACCCGTATCCAGGATGGCAAACTGAATTTTTTTGTCTATTTTCGGTCGTGGGATCTGTGGGGCGGGTTGCCTGCGAATCTGGCGGGGATTCAGAACCTAAAGGGTTATATGGCAGATGAAATCGGTGTGGAAGACGGCGAGATGATTGTTGAGAGTAAAGGGCTCCATCTTTACGGGTATGCTGAGGATCTTGCCAGGCTGCGATGTCTGAGAGAATAGACGCCATGACTCAAAGGACCCGGCGCTGATTATAATGTCCTCTTTTGGCTCAAACAAACGCATTCAATGGCCATTCGTAGGAATTCTCGGTTAAAAATCAATATTGTTGGGCGTCCTTGGAAACGGGATGACATCCCGAATGTTGACACATCCGGTCAATAGCATCAACAGACGTTCAAACCCCAAACCAAAGCCACTGTGAGGCACGGATCCATATTTTCGTGAATCGAGATACCACCAGTAACTATCTTTTGACAGACCGGCTTCTTCGATCCGGCGTTCAAGAACATCGTAACGTTCTTCTCGTTGAGAACCGCCGATAACCTCGCCGATGTTCGGCACGAGGATATCCATGGCGGCAACGGTTTTTTCATCATCATTCAGCCGCATATAAAAGGCTTTGATTTCTTTCGGGTAATCATAGAGAATGACCGGCTTTTTAAAATGCTGCTCCGTAAGATATCGCTCATGTTCGGATTGCAGATCTTTGCCGAAGGCGACGTCAAATTCAAACTTTTTTCCTGAACGTAACAATACATCGACGGCCTCGGCATAAGGGAGTCGGACAAACCCCGACGAAGCAATCGATTCGAGGGTCCGGATAAGAGTTTTGTCCACAAATTTGTCAAAGAGTTCAATATCTTCGCTGCATTCTTTCAAAATATAGGATGTTAAATATTTAACCATTTCTTCCCCGAAAGCCATGTTGCCCCCAAGGTCGCAAAACGGCATTTCCGGTTCGACCATCCAGAATTCTGCGACATGTCTTCGCGTGTTGGAGTTTTCCGCCCGAAACGTGGGGCCGAAGGTGTAGACATCCCCCAATGACAGGGCAAACATCTCCACCGCCAATTGGCCGGATACCGTCAGGTTGGCTTCTTTTCCGAAAAAATCCTTTGAATAATCAGGCTTTCCGTCCACGAGCGGAACCATGTCCGGTTCCAAGGTTGTGACTCTAAATATTTCACCCGCTCCCTCGCAGTCGGACGCGGTTAAAATCGGCGTGTGAATATATCGAAATCCGCGCTGCTTGAAAAAAAGGTGGATGGCATACGCCAGCTCGGAGCGAATTCGAAAAATGGCGCTGTATTTATTGGTTCTCGGGCGGAGATGTGCGATGGTCCGCAAAAATTCATCACTATGCCGTTTTTTCTGCAGCGGAAAAGTATCCGGCGCCAGACTGATAATCTCCACCACCGCCGCAATCAACTCCCATTGCTGCCCCTTTCCCATGGATGCGGCCAATCGGCCGACAACGGAGACGGCCGAGCCGGTTGTTATTTTTTTTATGTCTTCATAGTTGGGGAGGGATCCATCGGCAATTACCTGCAGGTTTTTTAAACAGGATCCGTCGTTGAGTTCGATAAAAGAAAAATCCTTTGAATCCCGACGTGTTCGGACCCATCCCTTGATACAGATATTTGCCATAGCTGTTTCGGTGTTTAATACGGCTGCAATTTTTGTTCGTTTCATAATTTCACGCTGATATAGTACCCCTGGCCTCCGCGCTGAACAAGGATAACCACCGATTTTTTGAGCCGACTCTTGATAATGGCTTTTTTGAAATCCGCCATGGATTCGAGGGGCATTTCGTCTATCTGCCGGAGAACATCCCCAGGCGCTACACCGATGCTTGCGAGGTAGGACTGCGGCAGGATTTCGGAGATCACAACCCCTTTCTTCACGGAGATGCGATACAGCCTACGGTTTTTTACGCTAAGGTCTTCGGCGGTAATGCCGAGGAGCCGCTTGGCCAGTTCCAGAGCCTTTTCTTCAGGAAAAATCTCTGTTTTCAGCTGGAGGGAGAGGTGTTTATTTTTTCGCAACAGATTTATTTTAATCGTGGATCCCACTGGAAAAGATCGCATGATCTGATAATAGTCCTCAACTGATCTAAGCGGCTCGTTATCGAGGGCAAGGATAATATCCTCTTTGCGGATGCCGGTTTTCATGGCCGGGCTAGACAGTTCGACAGCGGTAACCATGACGCCTTTGTTGTCCGGAACGTTTAAGTACCGCGCCAGATTTTCATCAAGATCCTGCAGCAGCAGGCCGGTCCAAGAGATAACGACTTCACCATACTGAATCAAATCCGTAACAATCCGCGTAGCCTTGTTTATGGGGATGGCAAACCCGATACCCTGTGCTTTTGCATAGATAGCGGTATTAATACCGATCAATTCCCCGTTGATATTAAGAAGCGGACCCCCGCTGTTACCGGGGTTGATGGATGCATCGGTTTGAATAAAATCATGGAAGACCGCATTTTCTGTCCGGATGCTGCGGTTGAGCGCGCTGATGACGCCGGTGGTGACGGTATGGGAAAAGCCGAACGGGTTGCCGATGGCAATGACCGTTTCGCCGATCATCAGATCTCCCGAACGGCCCATTTCCACCGCCGGCAGGTCTTCCTGTGTTTCGATTTTAAGAACCGCCAGGTCCGAGTCCGGATCTGCACCAACGATTTGTGCCGTATATTCCCTCTCATCCTGCAGCACCACGGAAATCGATTCAGCCTTTGTTATAACGTGCGCATTGGTGAGGATAAATCCTCTTTTGCCGTCGATGATGATACCCGATCCTAGACTGGTTCGTTTGGCGTGCCGTTCAAGGCCGGGGTCAAAAAAATCCTTAAAAAAAGAATCAAAAAGAGGATCCATGCCAAAGTCGGAAAATGGATTGCTTCGGGAGCGGACTTGATATTCGGAGCTGATATTCACAACCGCAGGGGCAACCCGGTGAACGACCTCAACAACGGCGGTCCGGCGGTCATAAGTTGAACCCGGGCAGTTGTCTGTCGTTAAAAAAAGAAAGGCGGCGATGAATAAAAAAATCTTGAAACAGGAAGCTGAATGTGTCATGAAAATCGTTTTTCCTATAATAAAGATTTAATAAATGGCCTACGTTCGATATGGTGGTATATCATGACACCTGAAAGCATTCAAGATATCTTGCCGCTTATTGAAAAGCCCAGCAGATATTTAGGCACCGAAACCAATCGTGTACAAAAAAATCCGGCAGAAGTAAAATTAAAATTTGCCCTGGCGTTTCCGGATCTTTACGAAATCGGGACATCGCATTTTGGTATGCAGATTTTGTATCATATACTGAACCAGCATCCGGACATTGCCGCTGAAAGAGTTTTCGCGCCGGCAGAGGATATGGAATCCGCCCTGAGGTCCTCGCGTACACCGCTGATGAGCATGGAAACACGGCAAGCGCTGAATACATTTGATATTTTAGGTTTCAGCCTTCTGTATGAATTAAACTATACGAATATTCTCACCATACTGGAACTTTCGGGAATTCCTTTTTATGCTTTGCAAAGAGATGAATCCTGTCCGCTCATCATTGCCGGAGGCCCCTGTACCTGCAATCCTGAGCCGGTTGCAGATTTTTTCGACGCAATGGTCATCGGAGACGGAGAGCCGGTCGTCATGCAAATGGCGAATATTTGGTTAAAGCACAAAAAAAACGGCATGTTACGTAAAACCGAAATATTGAACGCCTGGTCTGAGCTCAGAGGGGTTTATGTGCCGTCCCATTATCGGGCGGTGTATGACCATAAAGGATTTCAGCACACCATTCCGTTGATTTCGGATGAAGGATCGAAGCGTGCCGTCATCAAAAGATCGATTCTAAGCGATCTAAACAAGGCACCGTTTCCGGAAGCACCGGTGGTTCCTTTTGGAAAACCTGTGCACGACAGGCTTCGATTGGAGGTGTCCAGGGGCTGCACCAGAGGATGTCGATTTTGTCAGGCTGGCATGATTTATCGCCCGGTGCGCGAAAGATCGCGGCAAACGTTATTGGATCTTGCGGATGTCTGTATTCAGAAAACCGGATACGACGACATCTCTCTTTTATCTTTAAGCACGGGTGACTATACGCAGATTTTGCCGCTCATTGATGAAATGATGAAACAATATGAATCGAAAAATATCGCTGTTTCTCTGCCGTCGCTGCGTGCCGGAACATTGACGCCCGACATGATGAAGATGATTAAACGGGTTCGAAAGACCGGCTTTACCATCGCCCCCGAAGCCGGCAGCCAGCGGTTACGAAATGTCATCAATAAAAATATTTCTGAAGCGGAAATCGTGGAAACGGTAACGAACGCCTTCTCATTAGGGTGGCAGGTCATCAAACTCTACTTTATGATCGGGCTGCCGACGGAAACGGAAGCGGATGTTATCGGTATTGTCAATCTCGTCAATCAGCTTAGAAAGATAAAAGCACCCAAGGGTCGATATGGGAAACTCAATGTCAGTGTCGCGACATTTATCCCAAAACCCCATACGCCTTTCCAGTGGGCTTCCCAGCTGACAATGGATGCATCCACAGATCGGATCGCGTGGTTGAAATCCAGCCTGAAGCTGCCGGGCATTCAATTAAAATGGCAGAATCCCCAAATGAGCTTTCTTGAGGGACTGTGGGCAAGGGGAGACAGACACCTCAGTCGGTTGCTGGTTCAGGCTTTTAAAAATGGCTGTCGGTTTGACGGTTGGAGTGATAGGTTTCGGTATTCCAGATGGGATCAAGCGCTTTCCGAGAGCGGAATTGACCCAACGTTCTATACAATCAGGAAAAGAGAATTAGACGAACCGCTGCCGTGGGATCATATAGATACCTGTGTCAACAAATCGTTTTTAAAAAAAGAATGGGAACATGCTTTAAAGGAAGAGACAATCAGCGACTGCCGTTGGCACTTCTGCCATGAATGCGGTGTGTGCGATTTTAACGAGATATCGCCCGATTTGTGCAAAGAGGAAACGGGAAAAACTGCGCCGGATGTGATGAAAGACACTCCCAACGAACAAAACGGCAGCATACTTTGTATTTTATATTCAAAGACCGGAGAGGCGAAATATTTTGGTCATCTGGAGATGGTCAATATTTTTTTAAGAGCCTTGAGACGGCTGGCTTTTCCGCTTCTATTTTCCAAGGGATTTCATCCCATGCCGAAGGTGTCGTTTGAAGATCCACTGCCCATCGGTATGGAGAGTTTGGAAGAACGGTTTTTTGTTTCCGTATCAAAACAGGTCAAGACGGATGATTTGGCAGACCTTTTAAATCAGGAGCTTCCCGTTGGGCTTTTCGTGAAAGACTGCAGTGTGGTTTCAAAAAAAAGAAATGGGCCCACAGAAAAAATAAACGACTATGCCATTACACTTCAGGGGGGCATTTTTGAGAAAGAAAAAATGGATCGCTTCGATCGCGAACCCTCGGTTTATATTACCCGAACGAATAAAAAGGGGCATATAAAAAGGATCGATCTTAAAGAAATTATTTTTCGGGTTGATTTCATCCGACCAAACAGCCTAAACTTGGGTATAAGGCAAATGAGCGGAAAGATGGTGAGGCCGGCGGAATTCTTGTCAAAGGTTTTTGACCTGTCGGATGAGTTGATTAAGAAGGCCACAATCATTAAAGGAAAATTAAATGTATAAACAGATCATCATTAATGTGGCCGAGCATGAAACACGTGTAGCGCTATTAGAAGATGGAACGATCGCCGAAGTTTTCATTGCACGGGGTGATGGGGCCGACATTGCGGGAAACATTTATAAAGGGAAGGTCCAGCGGGTGCTCCCGGGGATGCAGGCCGCCTTCGTAGATATCGGTTTGCAGCAAGCTGCTTTTATTTATGTGGATGATGTTCTGGAAGAAAACCTTAAAGACATCGAAATGCTATTTGATGACGAAGAGGAGACGCCGGAAAATTTTGATGGAGGGGAAGACCTTCAGGAACAAGAACCCAAGGTGATGGTGATGGCAAGCGCGAGATCCAGTATTATTGAGGATCTCATTAGCGAGGGCCAGGATCTGCTGGTACAGGTTGTCAAGTCGCCGTTGGGAACAAAAGGCGCGCGGATATCTTCTTATATTTCACTGCCGGGCCGATTCCTGGTTCTCATGCCGACATCCAGCCATATCGGCATATCAAGACGCATTGAAGACACCCATGAGCGGGAAAGATTAAAAGAGATTGTAAGTTCTCTGAGAACCGACAATCTTGGGTATATCGTGAGAACCGCCGCTGAAGGGATTACAGCGGAGAAGCTTTCTTATGAGATGGGATTTCTAAACAATTTATGGAACAATATAAAAAAGCGATACGATAGGGCTCCCTCGCCAGCATTGCTGCATCAGGAACTGTCGGTTAGCCTTCGGGCTGTTCGCGACCTTCTGTTGCAGGAAGCGGAGAGACTGATGATTGACGACAAGGGAGGATATGAAGCGATTCTTTCTTTTCTGGATACGTTTATGCCCAGCCTGAAAGATTCTGTTGTCTTGTATGAGCGCGCCGAACCCATTTTTGACGCCTATAACCTTGAAGGGGACATTGGTCGCGCTTTGAAACGAAAAGTATGGTTGAAATCAGGAGGATATATTGTTATCGAACATACGGAAGCACTGGTGGCCATTGATGTTAATACCGGTCGATATGTGGGAAAGTATAATCTCGAAGAGACGATTACCAAGACAAATTTAGAAGCGGTCAAAGAGATCGCTTATCAAATCCGCTTGAGGGACATTGGCGGTATTATTATTATTGATTTTATTGACATGGAGCGGCAAGCAAACCAGGAACGCGTATTTAATGCGTTAAAAGAAGCGTTGAAAAAAGATCGGAGCAAGACGCATGTCCTCCCCATGTCCGAGATGGGGATTATCCAGATGACGCGGAAAAGGATAAGGAAACCCCTCACGAGCGTTTTATGCGAGCCTTGTTTCTATTGTGATGGCGAAGGGTACGTTGTTTCAAAGAAAACGGTTTGTTATAATATTTACAGGGGGTTTTTACGAGAAGCACAGGATATGCAGGGAGAAAGGTTTACCCTTCGAGTGAACCCGGAAATTGCCGAATTGCTGCACGAAGAAGAAAAAAACCTGATTGTTTCTCTGGAAAAGAAAATTGGAAAACGTATCGTTATTTATCCGAATCCGAAGCTGCATATGGAGGAATTTGATATTTTAGAAATCAGGGGATAGCTTTTTCAATTAAAAATGTCTGTTGACAAACAAAAACATGTATGATTTCATTCTTTGGTTAAGCATTTATAAAATAAGGGAAAATGTCCTGAAAAGAAAATTTACAGGTGAAGAAAGGTTGAAATATAATGAAAAGAACATACCAGCCAAGCAAAATTAAACGAGCGAGAAGACATGGATTTTTAAGCCGGATGTCTACAAAAGCAGGTAGACGGATCATCAACCGAAGACGGCAAAAGGGCAGGAAACGGCTGGCCGCGTAATGATCGTATTCATTGTTTAAAAAACCAGACTTATTAGAAGAAAGGAATGAAAAGCAGAGTCTAAAACGGTATTAGGCGGAACAAGCACCGTTGGGTTGCGGAAAGTGTTCATCAGGTGAGAAACTTTACATACACCAAGGCTGTTAGATTAAGAAAACGTTCAGAATTTATCTATGCTTCAACTTTTGGGAAAAGAATACAAAATAAGCACTTTATTGTTTATTTTATTCCTAATCAGCAGCAAACACCGCGCCTTGGCATTACGGTAACCAAACGGGTTGGGAAGGCAGTAGAAAGGAACAGAATAAAAAGAAGAGCGCGCGAGTATTTTCGATTAAAGGCAAAATACTTTGAAGATTATCTCGACATGAATGTCATTGCGAAAAAAGAATCGGCAGATTTGACATCGGAAGAAATATTCTTTTCCCTTGATAACGTGTTTCATAAAATAAAGAGGGATTGTGGTCATTAAGAAAGCATTTCTTGTTCTTATAAAGGTTTATCAATATATGATATCTCCGGTGTTGGGCCCTGCATGCAGATTTACACCCAGCTGTTCCGAATATTCTTATCAGGCGATTGAGCGCTATGGTCCTGTTAAAGGACTTGCGCTTTCCATTAAACGGGTCTTACGATGCCACCCCTTTCATCCAGGAGGATTCGATCCCGTACCTTAAGTGGTATCACCTGTTAGAGGCACGTATCCGAGAACCGCATTCAGCCTTCCCAAAAACATGTTTATCTATTAAAATCAAATGGATAGTTATATTCTGGTATGTCAACGACGCGACATCCTTTGTGGTATGGACGATTGAGGATGCACGCCGGTGTCGACCCAATGGCGTTCTATTGAAAGCTGCGCTGTTTTGTCTCAATTTCAGGGGCAACCGCATTAGGAGAAAATTATGGATCAAGCTCGCGTGTTAATCGCAATTGTGTTGTCGTTCTTGGTATTTTTTTTGTGGAATATGTTTTTTTCCGAAAAGAAACCGATGGGTGTTTCACCAAAGGATGTGACAACGGAAAGGGCTGAAACTCAAAAGACGCAAGCCGTTGAAACCGGAGATAAAAGAAAAGAAGAAACACCGGAAAAAAGCGAGACGCCGTATATCGCGAAGGACACGCTTCCGCCAAGGGACGAGGATGCAAAGGTTCTTACCATAAAGGCGCCGCTCTATACTGTAAAAATCGATGAACGCGGGGCCGTCTTTAGCAGTTTCATTCTTAAAGATTACCGGGAGGAGGCGGCGAAAAATTCCCCCTATAAGGAACTTGTCGATGAAGTATCAAAAGGCGGAATCCTAAACCTCAAGTTAGGGCAGAATTCCATTCCGGGACTGGAACAAGCCGTCTTCGCTTCCGATGAATCATCCGACACCATAGAGATTTTCAATGAACCTAAAGAGGTGTCATTTTCCTGGAGGTCGAATGACAATATCGTTGTTGAAAAGCGATATCGATTTGTTCCGGAGAGCTATTTGATCGGCTTGTCAATTGACATCAAAAACGGTTCAGACAGAAGAATTACAGATCGCGTTATTCTCGAACTTGCCAAGCATACTGAGGACAAAAAAGGAGGATATGCGTTCGAAGGGCCCAGTGCACTGATTGACGGCAAGCTTCAACAGATTAAACTGAAAAAGATAAAGGATGTAAATACGTATCCAGGCATAATCACCTGGGTTGCCGTCGAAGATCGCTATTTCATGAAAAGCATCATTCCCTCCAAACCGCAGACAGCGGAGATGCGATTGGCGCTCATCAATAATAATATTCTTAGAAATCAATTGGTTATGCCGGAGATCGTTCTTGAACCCGCAACCCAAAGCAGTTATGAGTATCAGATATTTTTTGGGCCGAAGAGTAACAAGATACTCAGCGCAATGGGATATGATCTGAAAAGGGCTATTCGTTTTGGCATGTTTGATTTCATCGCCAAACCCTGTCTTTGGTTTATGAATTTTATTTACAGTATCATTCCCAATTACGGAATTGCAATTATCATTCTCACCTTGCTGACGAAGATACTCCTCTGGCCGCTGGGATCAAAAAGTTATAAATCCATGAATGCAATGAAACGGTTACAGCCGTTGATGGCGGAGATTCGAGAGAAGTACAAAAACGACAAGAAACAAATGAACCAGGAGTTGATGGGGTTATATAAAACGTACAAGATAAACCCCATGGGAGGGTGTCTTCCCATGGTATTGCAGATCCCGGTATTTTTTGCCCTGTACCGAATGCTGTATCAGGCCATCGAGCTTCGACATGCACCGTTTTTTTTATGGATCAATGATTTGTCCGCACCCGACAGACTGTTTCATTTTAATTTTTCAATACCGTTCATGCAGCCGCCGTACGGTATCCCCGTGTTGACACTCATTATGGGCGGCACCATGCTGCTGCAGCAAAAAATGTCTCCGCCGCCGGGTGATCCAACCCAGGCAAAGATGATGATGTTCATGCCGATTGTTTTTACGGTCATATTCATCAATTTTTCAGCGGGGCTTGTTTTGTATTGGCTCGTCAATAATGTGCTTTCGATTGCGCAACAGTATTATGTCCAGAAGAAAAATGCCTAAGGATGGAGGAAGAAAATGTCGCCTGTTATAGAGTTTGAAAGCAAAAATGTGGAAAAGGCCTTAGAAAAAGCCAGCGCGGAGTTTAATATTCCAGCGGACAAACTTGAACACGAAGTGATATCCCATGGGTCGACCGGGATTTTTGGCCTGGTCGGAGCCAAAAAAGCCAAAATCCGGGTTGTGTTACCTGATGCGGCGCTCGAGAAAGTTGTGAAGGGCGTAAGCGAAAAGCCGGTATCCACCCAAGAGGGGGTTGCATCGATTTTGGATGAAGCCTTTGGGAGAAACGACGCAGCAGCGACTTTAGAAGATCCGGTATTGCTTGGCAAGGACGTGGTGAAAAGACTTGTAGACTTCATAACCGCCGATGCTGAGGTTGAAGTTGTAAAGAATGGAGATAAGATACTTTACAATGTTTCCGGGGGAAACACCGCCATATTAATCGGAAAGCGGGGGCAAACTCTGGAGGCGATGCAATACCTTGTCGAAAAAATTGTTAACAAGCAGCATGAAAAACGTGTCCGGATTCAAATCGACATCGAGGGATATCTCAATAATCGGCGTGAACGGCTGGAGAGTCTTGCCTTGCGGTTGGGCGAAAAGGTTAAGCGTACAGGGAAACCGGCAACGGTTGGACAATTCACTGCCCATGACAGAAGAATTATTCATATGATTCTTAAAGAAGAAGACGCACTCAGAACACAAAGCATGGGTGAGGGGTACTATCGAAAAATAAAAATATTTCCCAAGAAAAAGGAAAAAAGAAACACCCCTCAATAGACCGCCTTTATCCACAGACAGCAGCGGGGGACAGCCCTTCAAAAAGAAAAGGTCCATGAATCGTTCTACAATAGCCGCTATATCAACGCCGTATGGAAGTGGAGGCATCGGCATTATCAGAATTTCGGGCGATGGCTCCGCAAAGATTGCAGAAAAAATATTTCGGCGGTGCGGTGCGGCGGGAACGCGAAAGAACGGTGCGGCATGCCGAGAGCTGAAGTCCCACCGGTTATACCATGGGCACATTATCGAGCCGGCCACCCAAAGGATTATCGATGAAGTTCTCGTCGTGGTGATGAAGGCGCCCAAATCGTATACCCGGGAGGATGTCGTAGAAATTCAATCGCATTCCGGATACATTGTCCTGAGTAAAATATTTGAAAACGTCCTGGCGGCCGGCGCAAGGATTGCGGAACCGGGAGAATTCACAAAACGCGCGTTTTTGAACGGACGGATTGATTTAACCCAGGCGGAAGCCGTTGTCGATATCATCAATGCAAAAACCAGCGCGTCGCTTCGGATTGCAGCCCAACAAATGGAAGGACGTTTAAAAGAACGGATTGAGTCTATCTGGCGCGCTTTGCAATCCATCCGAACCGAACTGGAAGCCGCCATCGATTTTCCTGAGGAGGCAGGGGATAGTGTCCCCAAAAACCCGGTAATCCTACGCTTGAAAAAGGACATTATACCGGCGCTTGAATCGCTCATTCGTCGCTACCACAGAGGACATCATTTCAGAGAGGGTGTCAGGATGGCTGTTGTGGGCCGACCCAATGTCGGGAAATCGAGTCTGCTCAATTGTCTGATCGAAAGAGATCGCGCCATTGTAACGGAGATTCCCGGAACCACCCGGGATGTTATCGAAGAATTTCTCAACGTCAACGGACTGCCTGTTGTGATTATGGATACCGCCGGACTTCAAGACACCGAAGAAGAAGTTGAACGCCGGGGGATCGAAAAAACAATTGAATCCATTGAAAAAGCCGATATCATACTCTTTTTGATTGATCTGAGTGATGATTTTTGCGATGAAGACCAACGGATATATGAAAAAATCCGGCAAAAAATTCATATTGTGGTTCAAAATAAAATCGACGCCATCAAAGCGGGGAGAAAGGGTTGGTTGCCACAAGAAGGGGAACAAAGCCCCACGATAAAAATTTCGGCTCGAGAAGGCATCCATATCGAAGAATTGAAGGAACTGATACAAGAAACGATCGTTGGAGAACAGGGCCTCATCGGCGAATTAAGCGTGGTTCCCAATACAAGACATATGGCGGCAATTAAACAGAGTCTGCTGATTGTAACGCGTGCCACTGAAGAACTTCAAAAAGGATCGCCCCTCGAAATCATTGCCATCGACATAAAAGAGGCCATGGACCGAATTGGCGAGGTTATCGGATATCAGTGCAGCCAAGACATTCTCGATCAGATCTTCAGCAGATTTTGTATCGGAAAATAATGTTTCACGTGAAACAATAAAGGGGAAATGGAATATGAAAATCGATCTAGATCCGTTTTTTTTAAAGTATGAAGCACTCTTAAAGCTGGCTGACGATACATTTGAGAAGATAAAGGCGGAATTTCCGGACTGCGTTACGTGTAAAATAACCTGCGCGGATTGCTGCCACGCATTATTCGATTTGTCCTTGATAGAAGCGCTTTACATTAACCATCATTTTAATCGAATGTTTTCGGGAGACGCAAAAGAAAAACGGTTGCAGGTTGCCAACGAAATCGATCGAAAGGTTTATAAACTTAAAAGAGATGCCTACAAGGCGCTGGAGGCCGGTAAAGATGAAACGGATATTCTGATGGAGATGGCCGAACATCGGGTTCGATGTCCTCTTTTGAATAATGAAGATTCCTGCGAGCTTTATGAATATCGGCCCATTACTTGCAGAATATATGGTATTCCGACGTCCATTGGCGGTAAAAGTCACACATGCGGCATCACCGGATTCGAGGAGGGAAAATCGTACCCAACCGTCGCCATTGACGTTCTGCAGAAGAAGCTGTACGACATATCAGCAGAATTCGTTGAATCCATCCGGTCGCGATATACCCGAATGGCGGAAATGCTGGTGCCATTATCTATGGCGTTATTGACGGAGTATAATGCGGAATATTTGGGGATTGACGAACCGGACAAGAAAGACAACCAGCATAATGCGACGAAGAGAGGTTGAGCATGAGCCCGCCGTTTTCGGAAGAAGAAAAAAGAAAAAAAGCGATCTTCGATGCCATGTCCCCGCGCCGGCAGCAGCATATTTTAAAAAAAGGGTATGAAAATTGGGATCCTTTCCAGGAACCGAAAGACCCCATTGATATTCGCAAGGATAAATCGCGGAGAACCACCCAAATGCTGGTCCGCGAGTTTTTACAGGCAAAGGATTCGGAAACATATACGCCCGCCTACGGTAGAGGCGTGCTTGAAATCTGCCTCGGCATCGTCAACAAGGAGGATCGATTCATCGGCATGTATGAGTTTTCATGCTGGTATCGGGCCTTACTAAAACAGGAAGGGCATGAAGAATAACCAGGCAGGGGACGCGCTATTCATGGATCCATGCGTCAAGGGTCTTCGGCCGGGTAATACAGCCTGATACGGGCTTCCATTGGCATTGGGCGCTTATTTCTATGCCTTCCTGAATAATGGACACCGGGCGGTCCGACGATACCACAACGACCATGAGATTTTTATGTTCTGCCGTGAAGCGCAGGGCCGAATTGAACCGGGCGCCCCTTGCCCTGTCTTCTCCGGGGATCGCACGGCCATCGAGCAGGCAGGCGAATGCGTGCAGCTTTAAGTCGGGCCCAAGATATATTGCCCCATCCACTTTTGCCAAAGATTTGGCCAGTTCAAGAAACGCATCCTGCCTTAGGTCCAAGGGGTCTTTCAGTTTTTGACCCGAAATGGTTTGATTTTCGCCGTCCAGATCAAGAATGAGTGTACATCCAAATTTTTGATACTCTGCGTGGTGAACAATGCTGCAAATAATTTTATATAATGTGTTTCCATGTTCAGGGTCCAGGTTTGATTCCAGGAGGGCTTCTTCTACCTGAACCAGATTGGCTTGATGGGTCGTGGACTTGAAGGAGCCATTCGAAAAACTGCAAACCGGCTCGTTGTTAAGCAGAATAAATCCGTGGTGGCCTCTGAAGTCGGCGGTAATACAGAAGTCGCTGATCAGGTCATCGGAAATACCGATCAGGGTTTTCCCTTGAGAGATGAGTTTACGATCGGAAAGCTCTACGGTTTGCAGCAATTTCCGAACATGCTTGAAATTACTGGAAATGAACAGTAACACCTGGCGAAATGGGCGATGGTCAACCATGCGATTTGATCCATTTGAGTATCTCCGGGATAATACGCTGTTGCCATGCCATGGAGATACGCTGTTTTATAAATTTTCGAAACAGGTCGTCTACCCACGCCAGTACTTGCTCCAAGAGGAAGGCCTTTTCAAGGACGGCACCTTCCACATCTTCCGCTGTTTCAACAGGCGCTGTCGGAGGGG
The DNA here is from genome assembly GCA_964435695.1 of uncultured Desulfobacterales bacterium. Classification (GTDB taxonomy): domain Bacteria; phylum Desulfobacterota; class Desulfobacteria; order Desulfobacterales; family B30-G6; genus CAYTAQ01. The sequence continues at coordinate 22,476 of CAYTAQ010000017.1, forward strand.
TTTTAAGATTTGAAAGCGACAGGTTTTCACCCTTGATAACGAATTGCCAGTCATGGCCGTCTCCCTTTAGCAAAAGGCTCATTTCCGTGACCAGCGCGCCTTGCTGCAGTGACAGCATTCCGGTATCAAAATTGGCGGAATCGCCTTTAGCCGTGATGCGTTCGATACGATCCATTTGCGGATTTTCCAAAACGATGCGGTTGCCGATTTGAGCGGAACGGATCATCTGATCCGGAATCGCCACCCATTCCGGTTCATTTTCCATGACAAACCACAGCCAGGTAAGAAATTCATAGCCGATAAACTTATATTTGTTGTAAGCGGTTGCAATATCGATCATTGTTTAGGCGCTCCATTGTGTGGGAGATAGGCCTTGCAGCGTGTCTCTTTCCTGTTCCGATAATCCACCGGACAAATCGGCAAGCGTGTAAGGAAATATCCGGATCAGCCGAAGGTTGAAAGAAGCGGTGAAAAGGGTTTCAAGTTCTTCGTTGGGGGTTTTGAGATTTGTGAAAAACATCAGAACCTCGGAACCATAGTTCCACAAAACATTGTAAATGTTGGGTGTTGCCGGTATACGGAGATGAAGGGTATTGACAACATGTTCTTTAATTAATTTTTTTTCGTTGCGGGAGAGGAATTCACGACCCGTTGATTTGAGTTTCCTGGCAGATTCGATGGCAAAATACTTGTTTACAAGGTTTGCAGGAACGGACTTTTTGTCAATTCTGAGCGAGAACGCAAAATAACTTCCGAAAACAAAAGAATACGCTTCAAACTCCGGTTGATAGGGGTCCTTAAAGGATGTCCAGCCAATCGTTTTGTCGGCAACGTTGTCACCAGAAGAAGCGAACACATGTCTGGTTAACCCGTTAAGGACAGATTCCCTTAATGGATTCTTGGCTGTACCCTCGACCCGATAACGGCTTAACGAGGTGCTGGGTGATAAGACGCCCACAATGCTTTCTCCTTTTTACACGAATTGAAAAACGACGCGATAAAACAAGCATAGACAATTATTTCAAATAGTTATAAGTATTTACGATAGCCTATAAAATATATCCTGAGATTGAGGACGATACAAGAAAAAACTCCTGACATTGGTATATTTTTCAGGTATATTGATTTTTTATTGCCAATGTTTCATTTTTTCTTTAATGATAACCGGCCCAAACTAACGATTGCCGAAGAATGCTATGAAAAAATTTTTTATCATCCTTGTTGTTCTGGCGGGTTTGTCCTTTTTAGGATGGCAGGTATATCAGAAAATTACCGCCGGTCAAAAAAGTACCCGGCCGAATCACCGAAAAACAACGGTTGCCGTTGAAATTACACCCATTAAAAAAGACATCATCCGGGACGTCAGAGATTTTACAGGGTCACTGTACCCGGCTTCTGAAATAGTGGTGGCGCCTAAAATTGCCGGGAGGATGGAAAAAATCTTGGTTCGCATCGGTGACCGGGTCAAGAACGGGCAGCTGGTAGCGACCATAGACGACGATGAGTATCGCCAACAGGTCATGCAGGCGCAGGCGGATTTGGAGGTTGCCCAGGCAAACCTGCAGGAGCAACGGAATCCGCTGGAGAATGCTAAAAAAGAGTATGAACGGATTGCGTCGCTGTACGAAAAAAAGATTGTTTCCGAATCAGCCTTTGACAGGGCCGTGTCTGAGTTAAGGACCCAAGAGGCAAAGCTGAATGTTTCGTCCGCCATGGTTTTTCAAAAGGACGCTGCGCTGGAAACGGCTAAAGTCAGACTTGCGTATACCCAAATTCAGCTGGCAACGGACAACGGCAACGGATATCGGGTGGTGGGGGAACGGTTTGTGGACGAAGGCGCCATGCTGGCAGCCAACACACCCATTGTCTCGGTTCTTGATATTGAAAAACTTATTGCCGTCATCAACGTGATTGAACGGGATTATCCACACATCCGCCCGGGAATGAAAGCAACTGTTTTTACGGATGCTTACCCGGACCGTGTGTTTAGCGGCGAGGTTATCCGGATCGCCCCTATGTTGAAAGAAAAATCACGCGAAGCCAGGGTGGAACTTGAAATCGTGAATCACGATAGAGCGCTGAAACCGGGAATGTTTATCCGGGCTCAAATCCAGTTTGACGAGCACAAAAATGCCACTCTCATTCCGGTGTCGGCCATTGTAAAACGAGACGGCTTGCAGGGAGTTTTTTTGGCGGATCTCGTAGAGAAAAAAGCCCGCTTTGTTCAGGTGAAACTCGGCATTGTCAATGGCCACACAGCAGAGGTACTGGATCCTCCCCTTAGCGGTTCGGTGGTGGTATTGGGTCAACACCTGCTTGAGGATGGTGTTTCAATCTTTTTACCGCAACAGACGCCGTCCGGCGAAGACCGGCAAAAAATGGGACGACCGCAGGGGAATTTAGGTTAAAAGCAATGAATATTTCCCGTTTATCCGTCAGGCGACCGGTGCTCATCATCATGACCACTTTAATTGTCGTTATTTTGGGCGGCGTCTCCTTTTCCCGACTATCCATCGACTTGATGCCAGACATTACCTATCCCACATTAAGCATTTCAACGACATACGAAAACGCGAGCCCTGAAGAAGTCGAGGAATTGATTACCCGGCCCATCGAAGAGGCCATGAGTGCCGTACCGGGAGTGGAAGAGGTTACATCGGTTTCAGCCGAGGGGGAAAGCAGTGTTCGGGTAACGTTTTCGTGGGGCGTTGACCTGAATGAAGCTGCAAGTGACATTCGGGATCGCCTGGATCGCGTTATTCCCAGGCTTCCGGAGGATTCCGAAAGACCCCGGTTGAGAAAATTCGATCTCGCAGCCTTTCCGATTCTCATACTGGGGGTTGCAAGTGATCTGGACCCCATCCAGGTCGGGCACATTCTCGAAAACCAGGTAAAAAACCGGATTGAAAGGATTCCGGGTGTAGCGTCTTTGGATATTCACGGAGAACGAAACCGAGAAATTCACGTCAATTTGAATGCAGAGAAACTGAAGGCATTGGGTCTTCCCATCGATCAGCTTCTTGACCGCATTGAAGAGGAAAATATCAATCTGCCCGCCGGCAGCATCGAACAGGGGCTTCTTGATGTTACCATTCGTACGCCGGGGATTTTCAAAAACCTGGATGAACTCCGAAACACGGTGGTTGCCATTCGGGAAGGCGTACACATTCAGCTGAAAGAAGTGGCGACCATCGAAGATGCATGGGAAAAAGAAACCCGGATCGTCAGGGTCAACGGCAAACCGGGAGTTCGCCTTTCCGTGAGCAAGCAATCCGGCAAAAACACCGTGGATGTGGCTGCCGGCGTTCTGCAAGAAATTGAACGTATTAATGACGACCTTCCCCAGCTCAAAATTATTTCCATTATCGACACATCCGATTATATCAAACGATCCATTACCAACGTCGGCACCACTATTCTCTATGGTGGTGCTTTGGCGGTGCTGGTTTTGCTGCTGTTTCTCAGAAACATTTCCAGTACGGCCATCATTGCCACAACAATTCCCATTTCCATCATTGCCACGTTTGCCCTGATGTATTTCTATGGGTTTACCCTGAACTTGATGACCCTCGGCGGTTTGGCGCTTGGTGTTGGCATGCTGGTGGACAATGCCATTGTGGTACTGGAAAATATTTACCGCCTCAAAGAATCCGGACAGGATTCGGTCTCTGCCGCCGTCGATGGAAGCCAGGAAGTTATTGCCGCGGTCATTGCCAGTACGTTGACAACCCTGGTGGTGTTTTTACCCCTCATCTTTGTGAGGGGAATGTCCGGCGTCATGTTTAAGCAATTGTCCTATGTGGTGGCTTTCTCGCTAGCCTGTTCGCTGGCTGTGGCGTTGACCCTCGTCCCAATGCTGTCGTCTCGAACCGGCGGGGGCACGGAAACGAAAAAGATAGGGAGCGCTGTCCAAAGAGGATGGTTTTTTCGCGTAACGGACAGGTTTTTTCGCCGGCTTGAAAACGAATATAAACGTTTTCTTGGATTTGCCCTCACGCATCGCGTGATGATTTTGGGATCTGTGCTGCTCCTGCTTCTCGGAAGCCTTTTACTGATTCCACTGGTGGGTGTGGAGCTCATGCCGGAGGCTGATGAAGGGGAAGTGCGCGTGAATGTCGAGATGGCTGTGGGCACACGGCTCGATCTGGTGGATCAGACCTTTCGAAAGATAGAACCCATCATCCGGGAGTCGGTGCCTGAAATTGATAATACCGTAACGTTTATGGGCGGTTCATCCTGGCGTGGCAGTGGCGGCAACAGCGGTTCCATGCGCATAGCGCTCAAACCGATTAACATGCGAACGCGGTCGAGTGAAGAGATCGCTGCCGTACTTAGAAAAAAACTGGCGTTTGTACCCGGCGCAAAAGTTACGACCCGTGCCGGGCAGGGATTGTTTTTACTTCGAATCGGAACCGGCGGAGAGGATAAACTTCAAATAGAGATCAGGGGACACGATCTGGAAACCTCCGATGTGTTGGCAAGGCGGGTTGAAACGATCATTGGCGATGTGGCGGGTGTGACGGATACCCGAATCAGCCGGGAAACGGGGACACCCGAAGAGCTTGTCCTCATCGACCGACAAAAAGCGGCAGATATGAAACTTACAGTGACGAAAATTGCCAAAATGCTGCAAACGGTTCTGTCGGGAACATCCGCCGGGAATTTTCGGGAAGACGGGAACGAGTACCGAATCAGGGTTAAACTGGAAGGCGCGGAGCAAAAGGAATTATATGATATCTTGAATCTTCCCATCACCAATGGCGACGGTGAAAAAGTGATTCTGCGAAACGTGGTGGAGGTTCGATCCAGAAAAGGGCCGGTCCTGATCGAACGGAAAGATCAACAGCGCGTGGTTTATGTAACGGCCAATATCAGTGGCCGGGATATGGGGTCTCTTTTGGTGGAAATTCGCGACGCGTTAAAAGTGATAGCGGTTCCCAGAGATTTCAATATACTCTTCGGCGGCGATTATGAAGAGCAGCAGACTGCGTTTCGCGAACTCCTTTTGAGCTTTATTCTGGCTCTGATTATGGTCTATATGGTGATGGCGTCGTTATACGAGTCCTTGCGATACCCGTTTGTCGTGATGTTCTCGGTGCCATTGGCCGCAATCGGCGTAATTCTCATGCTTTTTTTGACCGATACGACGTTTAACATTCAATCGTATATCGGTTGTATCATGTTGGGTGGAATTGCGGTGAACAATGCCATTTTGCTGGTGGATCATATCAACCTGCTACGCAGAAGAGACGGGCTGCCCATCAGAGCTGCCATCGAGGAAGCAGGCGGAAGACGTCTGCGGCCCATTTTAATGACGGCCATGACGACAATTCTAGCCATGACGCCCCTGGCAATCGGCATTGGTGAAGGCGGTGAAGCGCAGGCCCCCATGGCGCGCGCCATCATTGGGGGACTCCTCAGTTCGAATTTGATAACGCTGGTGGTGCTTCCGACAATTTATGCAATCTTTGAACGAAAAACAATGAAGGAAGAAAGTGGAATTAAAGAAACGGCCATCAACACCCCCTCCGAGGATCTTGCCGGGAAATCTTCGTCGTCATAAATTTTCATGCTCAAACGCGCACAACGAAGCATGAAATTTATATATTGAAATGTCATAGCTATATTCTGAAAAACGCTCTACTTGTTAAACCCGATGCCGATAGTGTATGCTTCATAGGTCGCCGGGCTTTCCTGGTAGATTTCAAGCATGGCTTCAATCTTTTGTCTGTGCGGATGCTCTTTCCATCGGATCCAGTCATCCAGCGACTGCCAGGTGCCGATGACGAGGGTCTTATTCGAATTTTCGGGATCGGTTAATGTCAAGCCTGAAATGTATCCATTCTGTTTTAAGGCAGCGGATCGAAGATCATTGAGCAGGTTCAAAATTTCTATTCTATTGCCAGGCTTAAACTCTCTTCTGATTAATGTTTTGACAACCATTTAAGCCTCCTTTTCCCGAATCTTTAAGGAAATTCGGATTAAAGTAAAAAGCTCCACAGAATTCCTGCACAAATGGCAGAGCCGATAACACCTGAAGAATTGCAGGCCATAGCGTGCATCAACAGGTAATTGGTTGGATCTTCATGTTGACCGACCAAATGAACTTCTCTGGCGGATCCCGGTACGGCCGATACGCCTGCGGCCCCTAGAAGGGGGTTGATTTTTGATTTCGAAAAAAGGTTCATGACCTTGGCAAAAAGCACGCCGGATGCCGTGGCAATGCTGAAAGCCACGGCACCAAGAAAAAAAATACCCACGGATTTTGGGGTTAAAAAGACATCTCCCTGGGTGCTGGCGCCCACGGTGAGGCCTAAAAAGATGGTGGCCGTGTCAATAATCGCGTTGGCCGCCGTTTTGGCCAGGCGATCCACCACCCCGGCGACCTTCAGCAGGTTGCCGAAAAAGAAGGTCCCCAAAAGAGGTATGGATGCAGGGGCCAGAAAACAGCAGAGCATCACGCCGATGACCGGAAAAATCAGCAGTTCTTTTTTTGATACCACCCGGTCCGTTTCCGGCATCCGGATCAGGCGCTCTTTTTTGGTCGTCAGCAAGCGCATGATGGGTGGCTGGATAAGCGGTATCAGGGCCATATAGGAATAGGCGGCGATGGCCACGGGGCCGATCAAATGCGGGGCGAGTTTTGCGGTTAAAAAGATGGAGGTCGGGCCATCTGCGCCGCCGATAATGGCGATGGAACCTGCCTCCTTGGGTGCAAATCCCAGGGCCAGCGCGCTTAACAGGGTAAAATAGATTCCCATCTGGGCTGCCGCCCCTAACAACATCAGCTTCGGACGTACCAGCAGGGATGAAAAGTCGGTCATGGCGCCGAGCCCTAAAAATACAATGGAAGGGTATAATCCCGTGGTAACGCCGAAATAAAGATAGTGAAGCACACTGTTGTGTTCATAGATTCCCAGACCGAATCCTTTGAAAAACGGAATATTGCCGACGATGACGCCGAATCCGATGGGCAGCAGCAAAAGGGGTTCATATTTCTTGCCAATGGCCAGATAGAGAAATACGCAGCCCACACACAACATGATGATGTTACGGTAGTCGGCTAAGTAATAACCGGTATTCGATAAAAATTGAAATAAAAGGTCCATGCTTGCTTTGCCCTATTTTATATCGCCCAAATCGCGATGAGCTGTTGGATGTTTACCATTCGTAACGGCTCGCAAACGGTTCTGAAAAAAATTTTTCAAGAACATCGGGTTAATCTTTCCAGGTAAAATAACCCTCGCCGCCTGAGACCAGATAGCCGTTTTCCCTTAATGACCGAATGGTTAGATGCGGGTGTGGAAAACCGCTGTGATAAAAAATAGTATACAATTCCTTTAACTCGAAACGCGCACCCAGATCCATGGAGGCGTTTCGGTAATGTTTGACGGCTTCGACCATATTTAAAAACGGCCGTTCCGGATCATATTTTTTTTCAGCGGATTCTTTTGTATTCAGCGCGGCCGCTTCCGTTTTCGGCGTGGTGTGTTTTTCCAGAAAATCCAAAACGTTGTGAAGCTGGGATATCACGAATGCCAATATCGCCAAACCGAGCATGACGATGATGGCACCGGCGATTGCCATTGCCCAGCCGTTGCATGCATTAATTGCTTCTAAACCGTACAACCCATACCTCCTCACGCGCACAAACAGTTTTTTCCTGCGAAGAACGCTACAAATAATAAAACCATTGAAGGTCGCCTGTTGATCTACACCGCAATATTTTGCATTGTCAATAGCAAAGCAGAATAAATTTATTCAATTAATGTGCAAAAACAGGATAAAATTGATTGCAAACCGTGCATCGAGTGGTTGACTTTGCGGATACGATTATCGTATGAATGCAATCTATGTTTTATAGCGGTGCGTTATACATATCATGATCTGCTAAAAAGGAGAAAAAAATGAAAATTGTCTATCGCTTAGTGTGTATCAGCTTGTGTTTTTTGCTCGTTGCAGGAGCAGCCTTTGCAACGGAAAAAAAGCTCAAGGCCGGATTTGTGTATGTCGGAGATGTCGGGGATTTCGGTTGGACCAATGCACATGATGCCGGCCGAAAATATGCGGAAAAAAAGCTGCCGTGGCTGGAAACGATTTACATTGAGTCCGTACCTGAGGCCGATTCGTCCAGAATCATCGATCGGTTGATTCAACAGGAAAAGTGTGACGTGGTGTTAACGACATCTTTCGGTTATATGGATGATACCATTAAAGCCGGGCAAAAGTATCCGGACAAGCATTTCATGCATTGTTCGGGATTTAAACAGATCGAGAATGTCGGGACCTACTTCGCTGACCTGTATCAAATGTACTATCTCAATGGGTTGATGGCCGGTGCGCTGACCAAAACAGATAAAATCGGATATGTGGGTGCCTTTCCGATTTCTGAAGTTGTGCGGCACATCGATGCGTTTGCTCTGGGCGTCAAAGCGGCGAACCCTGATGCAAAGGTTCATGTCAAGTGGATTTATGCGTGGGTCGGCCCCGAAAAAGCGAAAGAAGCTGCTGAATCTTTGGTGGCGGAGGGGTGTGATGCGCTGGCTTTTACGGAAGACACACCCGCTGTCGTTGAAGTCGGCCAGGAACACACAGAGAAGGGTAAGCAGATCTATACATTCAGCCATTACAGCCCCATGCAGGCATATGGTGTTGATTCGGTTGTTTCCGGTCAACTGGTCAACTGGGGCATCATGTATGAAAAAATATTTAGCGACCTGTATCATGGGACCTGGACAAAAGACGATCTCTGGTGGCTGGCCGCGGAAAACGCCGCCAAATTGGGCGGCAGCCTCAAAGAAGAGATCAACCCCAAGTTTGTGGATGATCTGAAGACCGTGTCCCTCACAACACCGGACCTTGGAAAAATTTCCTCCTATGATCTGGTAATGAAACGCTATCAGCAAATGAAACAAGGGCCGGAGGTTTTCGAGCCGTTTACCGGCCCCATATACGATAATACGGGCAAGGAACAGATTAAAAAAGAGGCACGTGCATCCAAAGGTGACCTGCTGAGTATTATGTATTATGTTGACAATGTTGTCGGCAGTATTCCTAAATAGCCCGAAGAATGAATGTCAGATGAGGAAAAGGGGGAGGCGGATCGATAACGACTCCCCCTCTGTTTTTGCCGCGGAGCATGCGGTGGCATAGCGGTTGTCAAATAGGTTCTCTGGGTCGGGATTGCCGACAGCGAATGATACCGGTGTAAAAATTTAAATTTATTGTAAGTGATGACAAGCGCTCTAGGGGTCTAAAGAAAGCCATGAAAAAAATTGAACATCTTGAAATGATGGATATATCAAAGTCATTTCACGGCGTTCCGGCAAATGATCATATTGATTTGAATGTTCGTTCCGGCGAAATATTGGGTCTGTTGGGGGAGAATGGCGCCGGCAAAACAACATTGATGAATATCCTTTACGGCCTTTACCAGCCGGATTCGGGTGAAATCAGAATCAATGGGAACCGGATCCGGATAAATTCACCGGCGGAATCGATACAACACGGTATCGGAATGGTTCATCAGCATTTTATGTTGATTCAGAATCATACGGCCGTTGAAAATATTGCGCTCGGGTATCAACAGGCCCGCTTTTTCTTTCCACACAAAAAAATCAAAGAAAGCGTTGTTCATTTTTCAAAAAAATTCAACTTTGAAATCGATCCACACAAGGAAATCTGGCAGCTTTCAGCAGGGGAACAACAGCGGATCGAAATCATCAAAACCCTGTTTAACGGCGCGGATCTTCTCATCCTCGATGAACCGACATCGGTTTTAACACCCCATGAAATCGCCGATCTGTTCCAGATATTAAAAAAAATGAAAGCAGAAGGACACCTGATCATTCTTATCAGTCATAAGCTGGATGAAATCATGGATCTGTGTGATCGTGTAACGGTTTTGAGCAAAGGCAAGGTTGCCGGAAATGCCGACACCCGGGATGTTGACAAGAAAACCCTTGCCAGAATGATGATCGGCAGGGATGTTCTTTTTGATATCATCCGGGAGAAAATGCCCAAAAGCAAAGAGGTTCTGAATGTTGAAGATCTCTTGGTTTGCGGGGATAAAGGCACCATAAAAGTCAATGGTATTTCATTTAATATTTACCAAAATGAAATTTTCGGTATCGCCGGCGTTTCAGGAAACGGTCAGCGCGAGTTGGTGGAGGCCATTACCGGATTGAGGAAAATAACCTCAGGAAAGGTATGCATAAATGGTTGTGACATTACCAACTGCTCACCACGCAAGATTTATAACAGCGGCATATCTCATGTGCCGGAGGAACGGATCAAATTTGGGATTGCACCCGGACTTTTTCTTTTCGAAAATGCCATACTCAAACAGCAGCATTTAAAAAAATATTCGCATAACGCCTTTCTGGTTTATAAAACGATCAAAAGACATACAAAAAACCTGATCAAGTCCTATCACGTGCAAACACCCTCCATCCACATCAAAACCAAAGACCTTTCCGGCGGCAATATTCAAAAATTGATCCTGGGGAGGGAAATCAGTGAATCACCCGCTTTGCTGGTAGCATCTCATCCCACCTATGGGCTTGATGTGGGGGCGACGGAATATCTCCGCCACCAGCTGCTCGAACGGCGAAAAGAAGGCGGTGCGGTTTTGCTGGTGTCTGAGGATTTGGAGGAAGTGCTTGAGCTATGCGACCGAATTGCCGTCATGTTTAAGGGAGGATTCATGGGTATCCTGGATTCGAATGATCCACGCATGGTGGATATCGGCATGATGATGGCCGGATCGTTAAGAGTGTGAGCATGATACGAATAAGCGTAACCGAGCGCATCAAGATTTCCAGGAAAACATCCTTTTTGGTATTGTTGTTCTCTTTGGTTGCAGGCCTATTTACCATTAGTCTTATCTTTATCATCTCCGGCGTGAACCCGCTATATGCCATCATGAAGATATTTTCCGGTTCTTTCGGGAGCTGGTACGGTATCAAGGAAACCATAACCAAAGCGATTCCGCTCATTCTGATCGGAGGAGGTCTGGCCGTCGCGTTTCGCGCAAAATTCTGGAATATCGGGGCAGAAGGCCAACTTTTGATGGGAGCCATCTTCGGAACATGGGTCGGCTTGAACTGGGGGGCGCATCTGCCGCCTGCCGTGATCATTCCCGTCATGTTCCTTGCAGGATTTATCGGCGGCGGCGTTTGGGGCGTGATTCCGGCTGTTTTAAAGACAAGGTTCTCGATTAATGAAGTAATATCCACCTTGATGATGAATTATATCTGCGCCGAATTTTTGACTTTCTTGATTGTCGGTCCGTGGAAGGGAAAGACAAAATTCGGGTTTCCTTATACCGACGATCTGCCGGCATCGGCCGTACTGGGATTAATACCAGGCTCAAGGATCCACGCTGTTACGCTGGTCCTGGCGGTATCGTTTGTATTGTTCTTGGGAATAACCATATACAGGACTCGATTCGGATATGAAATCAGGGTCATCGGCGAAAATCCGGATGCCGCCAAATACGCGGGAATTAATTTTTTCAGGACAACGCTCACGGTTATGATAATCAGCGGTGGGATGGCGGGAATCGCCGGCATCGGAGAGGTGGCGGGTATTCATCACCATTTAAGTTATCCGGATTCCATCTCTTCCGGATACGGATACACCGCCATTATCGTTGCATGGCTGGCGAAGCTGAATCCGTATTATGTTTTTCTTTCAAGCCTCTTTTTTGCCGGCATCATGGTCGGGGGAGATGCCATTCAGATCTCGCTGCGGCTGCCGGCCGCTACGGTGGATGTATTTAACGGCACCTTATTGATTTTTTTAATCATGGGAGACTTTTTTTTGAATCATAAGATCCGGTTTCTGTGGAGATCAAAAAGGATTTGAATTAGATGCAAGACATTGTCATTTCAGTAGCACAGCGTACGCTTGTTGCCGGCACACCGCTTTTGCTCGGCACCATCGGCGAAGTTATCTGCGAAAGATCCGGCATACTGAATTTAGGCGTAGAGGGGATGATGGCCATCGGCGCTGTTACGGCCTTTATCGTGACATTTATTTCCGGGAATCCCTGGCTGGGACTGATAGCGGCGATTCTTGCCGGCATGTTGATTGCTTCGGTCCACGCATTTGCGTCCATCTCACTCCAGTCCAACCAGGTTGTATCCGGACTTGCGCTTACCATGCTCGGACTGGGAATTTCAGGCTTGCTCGGAAAGCCTTATATCGGGAGGCCGCTGACCATTAAGTTTCAATCCATACCCATTCCCGTATTATCGGATATTCCATTCGTCGGTCCGATATTTTTCAATCAGAGCCCGTTTTTTTACATGGCGGTTCTCCTGGCCGTCACGGCATGGTTTGTTCTGGAGTATACACGTGTCGGCATAAAGGTTCGATCCACCGGTGAAAGCCCGAAGGCCACCGAGGCCCAGGGGATAAACGTCTCCGCCATTCGCTACTGGTGCGTGATTATCGGTGGTGGATTTTCAGGTATGGCCGGCGCGAACCTTTCGACATCCTACAGCAAATCCTGGATAGAAGGCATGACCGCCGGCCGGGGATGGATTGTTATTGCATTGACCATCTTTGCCCTATGGAATCCGATGCGGGCGGTGATTGGCGCTTTCTTGTTCGGCGGCATATTTGTTTTGCAGTATCTTCTTCAACCCTTGGGAATATCCCCTAATTTGCTCGCGGCGCTGCCATACGTGGCAACACTTTTGGTACTGTTTGTTATCGGACTGGGAGACAAGCGTAAGCTCAACGCACCCGCCATGCTGGGTGAACCCTATCAGCGCGGTGAACGCTAGCGCGTTTGTTCATCAAAGATCCCCATTCTGCCTGCGTAGTTTATCCAGAACTTTTCGGCATTGTAATTGTGTAAAAATATGGCATTCTCTGAAAGGGCCTTTGCCAGAAGAACGTTCCGATATTGGCGGTTCTCTGAATTTTATCAGGATGATCAATACGGAACGTATTTATGACAACCGGTATAACGCAGGGGAGTTGTACATGGCAGATAAAAAAGCAAACACCAGTGAGTTATTATTCACCCGGTGCAATAACTGGAATACGCTCTTGTGTCCTTATCACAAAAAGGCGGTTATGGGACTGTCCGTTATTAACCGGTCAAACCTATATGTATTGTCAGATGAAACCGTGGCCGAACTGAACACGCTGTGTGAGGGGTGTCGCGTGTTCAGCAAAAAGGCAACAGACCCGAATATTTAATGAAAAGTCGGTTGAATAAGGAACATCTCTGAATTTACGGACTATCGCCCGATGATGCCTATGAAGCAGCCGCCGCCACCCCCGCCATTTCCTCCATTGCTATCGCCGCCATCGTCAACTTCCGGTGCTGCCAACGATGTGCGGGTATCAGCCACCGACTTGGCGGTCTCCTCATGGCCCAGACGATCACCGGCAATACTGTAGAAGGCATAGGTATGACCAAACGCACCGGCGTACATGGCAGAGGTTTGGGACGTCATTGCCAGCCAGGGAGTAAAGGGACTGTCATCAACAGAGACATACACGTCATAATAAACGATGCCGGAGCCGTCATGATCGTTTCCGGACCACGACACCAGAAAACTTTCCGAGTTCAAGGTGTCCGGCAGGAGCGCCACCCGGCTGGCGGGTGCATCGGGATCGATGGTGTTGATCACTTCGCCCGTTAGGATGGGGTCGTTCACATCGAAAACAATATCGGCCTGGTTATGAATAACGTTACCGGCAGTGAGCCCCGCTTTCGGCCTTGCCGTAAAAGAAACATACCCTTCACCCCTGTGCGTGTCATCATTGGGCGGCAAAAATCCGGCCAGCGGGTCTAACGGCAGCCCCCCGGTGACAGGATCCACGGACTCGAGCACCCAGGTGATCAGACCGCTGTCCGTATCGAGCACAGCGCTGACATGCACCGGGTTGGGGTCGGTGGCCACGGTAACATCCTCCTGGTCAAAAAACTGCAGTCCGCCAGGCACGCTGACATCCACCTGGTTAAAACCGATACTGCGCAATTGAACACTGGACCAGTCCAGTTTGGTGTCCAGCTGATCGGTGACGGTCACCATCTGTGCCGCTGCCGTGGCGTCCGACTTGTTTTCAAAGGTGATCACATAAAGGATGGTGCTGTCCGAATCGATGAATCCTTCAGCGCCGACGCCGGTGGTGTATTTTTCGTTGGGATCTATGGATCCCACGACTTGCGATCCAGCCGAGGCTTCATTGATCAGTCCGGGCGGAGCAGGCGCCGGCTGGAATTCACGATCCAGACATGACTGGGCGGCTCGCTTGACGGCAAACGTGTTTTTGCGATGGGTCATGACCGCCTGATTATAGAGATTATACTTTTTCCACCATTCTTCGATGGCCGGCAGCACATTCTCGTCCACGCCTTTTTTGGTTTCTGTGTAGAATTGATGAAGATCTTTGACGATTCCCAGGATATCTTTGATTTTTGAAAAAATACCAAGTTTGAACTTCTCTGCAAGCTTGGTCCCTTCCTCTTTCCCCAGGGTTTCGATGAGCTGCTTAGCAAGGCCGCTTTCCACCAATTCATCGGCGGCCGTCGTGCTCCAACCCAGCAGGATATCCACCATGTTGTCCATGTTGGGGGCGGCTGCCCGCCAATCCCCTTTTTTAAATGCAGCGTAGGATCCTTTCAAGGCCTCCCAGATGGGTTTTCCGATAAAGGTATTCAGAGCTAAGAGCATTTGAGCCGCCGCCTGCTTTTTTTCAAGATCCGTGAGTGTGGTGCTGTGCACCAGGTTTTTCAGGTAATCCCCGGTCTGAAGCCAGTTTTTCTGCCAGGCTATGAGGGTGGTTGAGGTCTTCAGCGCCAAGGCCAGTCCCTTGGTATGCGCGATCGCAATGGTGTTCCGGCTCATGGAGTTCACATACGGAAGGGTGTTCTGCCACATCTCAAAAGCCAGTCTACAACCGGCTTCCGAGGCTTGGGCATTGTTGAAAGCCTGTTCCAGGGCAGCGCAAGACTTGCCGTTGCTCTGAACGGTATAATTGGAGTTAAGTGTAATATAGTAGTTTCGAAAGGCATTGGTGTCCACCCCGAGCCGGCTGGGGGGGGGCATGGTATCGCCCGCCAGCCAGGCGAGGGTCTGGCCCCACTCCTGTCCCACGCGAGCTTCCAGACGCCCTCCCAGCATAGCGGGGGTATAGTCCAGAAGCCAGTTCATGGAGTTGCCCACCCAGTTCACCGCGTCCATGACGCCCGTTGTATCGTAAATCTGGGTGCCGGGAATACGGGTGGCCTTGGTGAGGGGGTAAAAGGCAAGGCTGGCATCACCGATGCCGATTTCTCCCTTGGGCTGAAAGCTGACGGAATTTTCCATGATGATGGCTCCGAGGTTCATATCGCTGGAGACGGTTACCGGCACGGAAACTTGCTTGAATCCAAGGTCCCACACCCGAACGTCCATGTTTCCTGTACAGACGGGCCCAAGGGTAAACTCTCCGTTTTGGCCGGTGGCGGTAACCAGGAGAAGCACCCCCTCTTCGCTGACAGCTGTCACGGTGATTCCCATCAGGGGATGGCCCTCTGTATCGATCACCTGACCGGTCAGCTCGGCGCCTTCGGTATCCAGGGTTGCATCCAGGATGGCCCCGCCCACAGAAACGCTGACATCCGCATAGCGCCGGGGGACATGGATGCCGTCGACAAGCCACACATCAAACGGCGAATCCGGCATGGCCGAAGTCTCAAAACGGCCGTCCGCACCCGTGACGGCCACCAGTTCCGGCGGATTTCCTCCCTGGACCAGCAGGAGTTTCGTTCCCTGGACCAATTCCCCGGTGTCATCGGTCACCAGACCCTCTAACGAGCGGCCCGGGGAAAGCGTGATGACCAGATCTTTGTTTTCACTGTCAAGCACGATGGTCTGGACATACGGTATGTGTGTTTCATCGCTGATCCTTATCTCGTAACTGCCCTGGTTCAAATGGCAGAGACTCACGAGCCCTTCTGCATCCGAGAAAAAGGTCAGTGCATTTTCTTCGAGACCGCTGGACGGTTTCAAGATCACCCGGGCCCCTATAACCGGCGACAGGTCGGCGCTGGTGACGGACAGGTTGATACAGGCGTTTCCGGGATACAGGTTCTGTCCGGAAATGTCGGTACCGACGGAGACGGCAATCTCCGATACCTTCGCAAAGCCAAGATCGCTGCGGCTGGCGGCAATGTCATAGGTGCCTGATTCGAGCACCCAGAATTCATAGCGCCCGTTTTCGTCGGTAGCGGTGACATCAAGAAGCTGTTTATTTCCGATAAGATGGATCGGCAAACCTTCCAGCGGATTGCCTGCTTCACTGGTAAAGACCCCGCCGCTGATCCGGCTGAAGGTCAGCTCAAGCGTTGTTTCGACACGCTCCTGATCCTGGGTTAAGGAGATGTCCTGACGGTTGAGAGCAAATCCCCCCCAATAACCCAGGCAGAGCGTATAATCCCCCAGGGGAAGGCCCTCAAACGAAAATTCACCGGCATCGTCAGTCCAGGCCATGAACAACGGCACCTCCTGGTAGAGCAGCACCACAGGTATCTGGGATATAGGACTTCCAGTTGAGTCCTGAACAGTGCCGGTGATGGCCCCTGATGAATTCAGGGCCACATCAGCCTGCGACTGGACACCGGCGGTTATGGTGAGGCTCTCTATGTGGGTCTGATAGAAGGGCGCCGACATCCAGAAGCGATGATCGCCGGCGGAAAGATTTTCGATGACGATGGCGCCGTCTTCTCCGGTGGTGTACTGTTCTTCATCCTGCCCGGGAGCATCCGTGATCACGGTAGCGCCCGCTACGGGGAGCCCGCTTTCCGCGCCGGTGATACTGAATCGAACACTGCCTGCAGGCGAAAGGGTCAGGTTCAGCGAGGTGGTCCCCGAAAGTTTTACGGAAACATCGGCCTGAACGGCTCCCCCAAAGCCGATTGCACCGGCTTCAACCGTGTAAAAACCCGCAGGAAGACCTGCTAATTGATAGGCGCCTTCCTGGTTTGAAGTGACACACAAGCCGGCGCCGTTTTGCTGATGGGCTGCACAGACCTTGGCGCTTGCAATGGGGTGGTTGTCCGGGTTGAAAATGGTTCCTTCGATACCGCTGCCAGGTGACAGGGTGGTGCTGAATCCTATATTCGCACCTTCGGAAAGAACCAGCGTCTGTGAGACAAGTGAGACATAGCCCTGTGCAATGACATTGACCACGTAAGTTCCTTCTGGCAGAGCAATAGAGTAAACACCCTCTTCATTGGTTCGGGTTTCCCATACCCTTTGGTCGGTCTGATCAATAATTTGAAGGAAGGCGTTTTCAATGGGTTGGTTTCCGTTATCTTCTGTGATGCGTCCACCCAATACGCCCATTCGGGTAACGGGTATTTCTATATCAGCAATGACACTTCCCGGATCGAGTTGGATTACGCCCCAGGGAGACGGCGCATATCCCGAAACCGATACGGAATAGATGCCGGACGGTATATCCCGGAAGGCGAACCGGCCGTCGTAAAACGTCAGCGTGTCGATGGTTTCCATGGTCTCCACATGGGTCAACAGGATTTCCGAAAGCGATACCGGTATGCCGGTGTTTTCCAGGTATACGTTCCCGGTAATCAGATTGTCCGGTAACTGCAGCATCGCCTCGGCGATGAGATAGTGCAGAATCTCCTTCTGGGTCGAAAGCGACAACCCATACTCCCGGGCGCGATCGGCGCCGGCGGCCATGGCGGAAATGAAGGCACCATACGAGGATCCCCATTTCGAAACCAGGCTTTCCCATGCCGCATCCCATGCTGGCGACGCATTTTCCGGTCGGATGCTGGCGGTTACGGTTTCCCATGGTACCGGGTCCATCGAATCCCCAGCCTTGGACTTCAATGAGAACCCGGCATTGGTGGTTTCAACTTGTGTATTAAAGCTGAAAGTGTATGAAGCGCCCGGAGGAAGAACCCCCAGGCAGGGTTTGTCAGTGGGAAGGGCCAGAAACTGGATTTGGGTTTCACTGCAGGTTTCGCACCCCCCTTCCGCCCAGACCGGG
>CAYTAQ010000018.1:0-37096 GCA_964435695.1 uncultured Desulfobacterales bacterium
TAATTCTGTTGCCGCTCATCGTATGTCTCCATTTATGTTATCGGTTGTCATCTTTTTTAAATAGTCGTTTTCCTAAATACCCTGTTTTGGGGTGTTTTGTCAAGCATTTCAGTGTATTTTATAGGAAATGTTGCAAATGTGTTCCGAACCGAAATAAAAAAAAGCCCTCATGTCTCAGGACATAAGGGCTTTTAGATTTATTATTGGGATGAGGGGTCAGGCTACATCATGCCGCCCATGCCGCCCATACCGCCCATGCCACCCATACCGGGTGCGCCGCCGGGCATTCCCATGTCGGCTTTCTCTTCGGGTTTATCTGCAATCATGGCCTCAGTTGTGAGCATCAATCCGGCAACACTCGCCGCATTCTGGAGCGCAAAACGAACCACTTTGGTGGGATCGATGACGCCTGCCTCAATGAGGTCTTCGTAGGTGTTGGTTTCCGCATTGTACCCAACAGAACCTGATTCGTTTTTCACTTTGTCGATGACCACAGAGCCTTCAAAGCCGGCATTGTTAGCAATTTGCCGGAGGGGTTCTTCAATGGCCCGCATGACGACTTTGACGCCCAGCTTCTG
Source organism: uncultured Desulfobacterales bacterium (assembly GCA_964435695.1). GTDB lineage: Bacteria > Desulfobacterota > Desulfobacteria > Desulfobacterales > B30-G6 > CAYTAQ01. The sequence continues at coordinate 579 of CAYTAQ010000018.1, forward strand.
TTCGGCCTTGATTTTAATTTTGCCAAGTGCGTCCAGACACCGAACCAGCGCAACACCGCCACCGGGAACGATACCTTCTTCAACTGCCGCCCGGGTTGCGTTGAGTGCGTCTTCTACGCGGGCTTTTTTCTCTTTCATCTCCGTTTCCGTGGCTGCGCCGACATTGATAACCGCAACACCACCGATCAGTTTGGCCAGTCTTTCCTGGAGTTTCTCCCGATCATAATCAGATGTTGTTTCATCAATTTGCGCGCGAATCTGTTTTACACGGCCTTCGAGAGCTGAACGTGAACCGGCACCATCCACGATCGTGGTATTGTCTTTATCAATGGTGATCCGTTTGGCTTTGCCCAAGTCGTTGACCGTGAGATTTTCAAGCTTGATGCCAAGATCTTCTGAGACGACCTGTCCACCCGTTAGAATGGCAATGTCTTCAAGCATGGCTTTTCTTCTGTCGCCAAAGCCGGGAGCCTTGACAGCCGCAACGTGCAATGTGCCTCTCAGCTTGTTGACAACGAGCGTCGCCAGCGCTTCGCCGTCCACGTCTTCGGCAATGATCATGAGGGGTTTACCCATTTTTGCGACCTGCTCGAGGATGGGCAAAAGGTCCTTCATGTTGCTGATCTTTTTCTCGTTGATAAGGATAAAGGGGTTTTCCAAGGATGCAACCATTTTTTCAGGATCGGTTACAAAATAGGGTGAAAGATAGCCGCGGTCGAACTGCATGCCCTCGACAACCTCAAGCGTCGTTTCCATGCTTTTGGCTTCTTCAACGGTGATAACGCCTTCCTTGCCCACTTTATTCATGGCTTCGGCAATGATATTGCCGATGGTTTCGTCATTATTGGCGGAAATGGTCCCAACCTGAGCGATCTCGCGCTGGTCCTTGGTGGGTTTGCTCATTTTGTGGAGCTCTTTTACGATGACGTCAACTGCAGTGTCGATACCGCGTTTGATGGACATCGGGTTGTTGCCGGCAGCCACAAGTTTCTGGCCTTCCTCATAAATGGATCGGGCAAGAACGGTCGCGGTGGTGGTGCCGTCACCGGCCATATCGCTGGTCTTGCTGGCGACTTCTTTCACCATCTGGGCGCCCATGTTTTCAAATTTATCCGCAAGTTCAATCTCTTTGGCAACCGTAACACCGTCTTTCGTGACCGTGGGAGATCCCCACGATTTGTCGAGAACAACGTTTCTTCCTTTGGGACCAAGCGTTACGACTACTGCATCCGCTAATGTTTTAACGCCGCTCAGCATTGCTTCACGGGCTTTCATTCCATACTTGATTACTTTTCCAGCCATCTTTATTTTCCTCCGTTAAATCTTGTAAGATTGATTATTCGATAATGCCGAGAACGTCGTCTTCACGCATGATCAGATATTCGTCGCCTTCTATTTTAACCTCGGTTCCGGAATATTTGCCGAAGAGAATCCGATCGCCTTTTTTAATTTCCAGGGGGATTCGCTTACCGTCGTCGGCGACCTTGCCGTTTCCAACGGCAACAACTTTGCCTTCCGCCGGTTTTTCTTTGGCCGTATCCGGGATGATGATACCGCCCTTGGTTGTGGCTTCTTCTTCAACACGCTTTACCAAAATTCGGTCTTGCAATGGTTTCAGTTTCATTCTTCCAACTCTCCTTTTCTTTTAACTTGGTGATGATAAAACGAACATAATGCCTAATAAAATTGATTTATTATTGTGCTGCAGAAAAATATTTTCCAAAATAATAATCATGCATTTTTATTTGTAAAGATCTGTTTTTAAAATTTTTAATGTTGTTTTTTGAACCTGAGAAGTTCAGCGGACATCGGCATCTCAGCGCATCAATCAGCGACTTTTTTTGCGACTTTTGATGCGTCTTTGGATTCCTTTGCCGTGGCCTTTGCTTCGCTTTTTGACGATGCATCAGCTTCACTTTTTGACGGACCGGCTGCTGTTCCTCTGGATCGGTTTGCATAGTCCGTGACGTACCATCCCGTTCCTTTGAGATGAAAACTGTTTTTTGAAACGAGCTTGTGAAGTTTTCCCGAGCAATGCCTGCACTTGGTGAGAGGCTTATCGGAAAATTTCTGGATCGCTTCTTCGATTTGCCCGCACTTGATACATTCATATTCATAGATCGGCATGTTAAATCCTCCTGAGATATTACCGGTACTAGAAAGCTCAACTAATATAGTGAGTGTTTTCGGGTTGTCAAGACATGAAGATGAATAAAATCTGGCCCTATGGGTCAGGATTTCTGGTCAGGTGTTGTACATCCCGTCGATGGGTGTGCGCCATTCTTTGTAGAACTGGAAAACAGAGGAGAGTCCGCCAACGCGAACCGGGCTCAAAATTTGGTGAGTCAGCTCATGAACACGGGTTTCTTCAAGCATTCTTTCATTAGGCGATGCATCAAAATTCTGGAGGAATTTGCTGAACCGGATGATGTGTATGAGTTCATGGGTGATAATATAAAGAACAAATGAAAAGAGTTCCAGGTGCGGATTGTTTTGAGTCGTCGATAAAATGGCATGATCCTGAAGGCAGATTTTGTAGAAATCATAGGAAGCGGACCCCAAAGAGGCGTCTTTCAGCTTGCCTTCATACCGGATAATCTGTGCAAAGGGGCCGTCAACGATTTCATCCTTTGAAAGGTCGGCTGCGGTTTTTACATCGTACTTGGGTCGAAGCCACTCGGTTGTGGACATTTTAAAAAATTCACTGACAAGCTCCTCCGCCATGGCAACCGATTCATTCACCATTTTGATATGTGCCCGATTGAATGTTATCTGCTTTCCCATTGAATGCGTCCTTTGACATAAATTACCAGACTTAGAGCGTTTTTCAGAAGAACGTTCCGATATTGGTTTTTTCTGAATCTTACGGGATGACCCCCTAATGTCTAATATGGGCCGATTCAAACGCTCTAATAATTTTTCTTTATTTTTGATGGCAGCATACCGTGCAGCTGTTTTATTAAAACCGATACGTGAAACGATTTTAAATGTATCGATTTTATGACAACCGGTATAAAGTGAGCGTTTCAAATCAGGTCAATTGATACCATAACCCCATGGGCGTATCAACCTATTCATGCTGCAGCATACCAACAAAAAATATTTTTGTGAAATGGATTCAAAAAAAGGTGGACAGACTTCACTGACAGATGTTATAAAAAATGGTTACATTAAAAAATGAATGGAGGTGATCTGTTGGGCAGTGTCATCAAAAAACGCAGAAAAAAAATGAGGAAGCACAAACATAGAAAGCTTTTAGCGCGAACGCGGCATCAGAGAAGAAAGGGCAAATAATGATGTCAGAAGCTTCTTTGGTTTTAAATAGAAAAGCACCGCCTTCGTTGTTTGGGCCGGTGCTTTTCTGTTTACGGGTTCAGCGGAGGAGCTGAGCAAAAGGAGACGGTACGTCTCCGTAGGTTTCAGTTCGGAACCGCACGCCTATCACGCGGTTTGCAGAACAATCAATCCGTGTATCCCTTCAAGTATTTGAAAAATTCCGAATCCGTGGAAAGAATCAATTCGCTATTGGTATCCAGCGCTTCGCTGTAAATTTCAAGCGTTTTTGAAAAGGAATAAAATTCGGGGTCTTTGCCGAATGCTTCCGCAAAAATTCTAGTGGACTCTCCGTCGGCTTTTCCTTTTATCTCCTGAGCGGTTTTGTATGCTTCGGAAGTGATCTGCTTTAAATCTCGCTCTTTTTCACCCAGGATCTTACGTGCTTCACCCTTGCCTTCGGATCGAAACTTTTCGGCAATCTGTTTGCGCTCCGCGATCATTCTGCCGTAGACGGACGTTCTGACCTCCTCGACGTAGTTGATCCGCTTAATTTTTACATCCACCAGTTCGATACCGAAATCGGTCAATTTGGGTTGTGCCTGTTGTAAAATACCTTTCGTTATGGCGCCTCTTCCGATGTCGATGACATAGGTGGTCAATTGTTCTTTTTTAACATCTTCCAGACCGATTTCAAGTGTATCCATTTCGCGGTTTGTGTTCCGAACAGCATCGATGAGCCGATGGGATGTAATAAAATTTCGGACAGCCGGATCAATAATGTCATTGAGCTTTCCAAGGGCATTCTGTTGATTGTTCACCGTCTGAAAGAAGCTGATGGGTTCGACAATTTTCCATCTTGCGAACACATCGACCCAGATAAAGGTTTTGTCAAGGGTGGGGATCTGCCCTGGATAGCCGTCCCACTCCAATAGGTTCTTCGGAAAAAAGTTTGCTTTTTGAATAAAGGGAATTTTAAAATTTAACCCCGGATTCAGCTTCGGCTTACCCATGATTCTGCCGAATTGGGTAATAACCACCTGTTCGGTTTCATCGACGGTGTAAGCTGCGTTATATACAATGAATATGATAATTGCCGCTATGATAACGATTATGCTTTTTGATTTCATTTTTTACCACCGTCCTGAGATCCGAGATTGAGTAATGGAAGAATGTTTTTCTGGTCCGAATCAATGATGTATTTTTTCCCGAGCTTGGGGAACAGGTCTTTCAGGGTTTCGAGGTACATTCTTCTTTTGGTGACGTCTTTGGCTTTGGAATATTCATTGTAAAACGAGATGAATCGAGACGTATCGCCCTGTGCACGGTTTATCCGATCCAGCGCATACCCCTCTGCGGCCTTGATGGTTCTCTCGGCTTCACCCCTGGCTGCAGGAATCGCTTTGTTGTAGTCTTCTTTTGCCTGATAGATCATTTGCTCCTTTTCCTGGGTGGCCTGGTTTACCTCGTTAAACGAGGGTTGCACCGGCGCGGGAACATTTGTCTTTTTCATTTCGATGGTCACGATATCGATACCGGACTCGGCGTCATCCATTTCTTTCTGCAGCACCCTTTTCGCTTCGACCGCTATTTCATCCCGCTTGCTGATGACTTCATTGATACTTCTGTCGCCCACGACAAGCCGCATGGCGGCCTCCGACATGTCAATCAAGAGCTTGCGGGGCACCTTTACTTTAAAAAGAAAATCATACGGGTTTTTAATCCGGAACTGAACGATCCATGGTACCAGTCCCACATTGAGATCTCCGGTGAGCATCAGCGCAACGGTCATGCTTTCGTTGTCGGATTGAAAGCGCGGCCGTTCATCTCCGGTCTGGGCTCTGGATCCAAATTCACCGAATTCTTCCGTATTGATGCGCTTGACATTCACCTTGGTGACCTTTTCTATTCCGGCCGGCAGTTTGAAATTCAAACCCGGTTGTTCCGTGCGGACGTATTTGCCGAATCGCTGCACGACACCGACCTCGTCTTGTCTGACCGTATAGACGACGGAAGATCCAAAGAGCAAGGCCGCAATAATCACGACCATGAGCAACCCGCCCGGTAGTTTGAACTTTTTGAATCGGTTTATCACCTCGTCGAATTGCGGGGGCATGCCACTGCCGCCCTGTTGCTGCTGTTTGAGCTTTTCCCAATCCCAATTCATAATACCAACCTTGTTATGTGGTTAATAAAGATAGTCAATTATGCTTTCAGTAAAATTTTTCTTGCGCTATATCGGGAATGAACGTTTAATACAGGCTTCTCCGATTTGATTGTTTGCGAATTTGGCGCTTGTAAAACAACTTAATTTAAAATCACAACTGCTGCAAGTCAAGTAAAAATGAAACGTCAAAGGAAAAATAGCAAAGGCTTTGAGCATATCGGCAGAGTGCTGCAAAACATTCTGGAGGACCAGGGCGTGGCATCGAACACGCGATTGTCCAGGATTTGGGAAGTCTGGGCAGATGCGGTGGGCAGCCACATTGCAGCAAATGCGGTGCCCGCCGCCATTAAAGGCAAGCTGTTGATTGTCAACGCCGAAAGCTCGGCCTGGATACAACAACTTCATTTTCTCAAGCAAGAGATGATCGTAAAAATAAATCGGACATTGGGGGAAGATCTGGTCATAGACATTAAATTCAAGATCGGCCCGTTACGGTAACAATGGATTCATTGACACACGACACATTTTTCAGTGGAAAAATCACGATCCGGCAGAGCCGGGCAGGGTATCGGTATTCCATTGATACGGTTATTTTGGCGCATCATGTAAAGCCCAAACCGGGCGATCAGATCCTTGATTTGGGGACAGGCTGCGGAATTGTTCCAATTATGCTGGCGTTTCAATGTCCTGGTGCCGATTTCTACGGGGTTGAAATTCAGCCGGAACTGGCGGATATCGCCAGTTGGAATGTTCGTGAAAACTGCATGGAAAATCAGATTAAGATCATGTGCCGGGATATGAAAACACTTAATCAAAATCAATTTCAGACCCCGATGGATATTGTGGTAAGCAATCCGCCGTATCGGCGCGTGGCTGCCGGCAGAATTAATCCGAACAGCCAGCGGGCGGTAGCCAGACATGAAATCAGGGCGACATTGCCGGGTGTTGTTGCGGTAGCGGGCCGCATGTTAAGAACTGCCGGAAAATTTATCATAATCTATTCGGCGGAGCGCCTGACCGATCTGCTGGTTCAGTTGCGATCCGCCCGCATTGAGCCGAAGTTCATCCGATTCATCCATTCCAAAGAGGAAACCGGGGCCAAGCTAATTTTGCTGCAAGGGTTGAAAGAAGGAAAGCCGGGTCTGAAGGTGGGTGCACCCCTGGTAATATATGGAGCAGACGGAGACTATTCGGCAGAGGTAAAGGACATGCTGTACCATCCCGGTCATACGCAACATACGGATTTTTCTCCACTTTAGTTTTATCTGAACTGCTACTCCGATCGGAATACTGAAAAGGTTCTGCCGATCCGGCAAGAATAAAAAAGGATGGTCTTGACATACTGCACTGAAAAATTATAATGGCACCCATCGAAACGACCATGGAAGGGTGGCTGAGTGGCTGAAAGCACCGGTCTCGAAAACCGGCAAATGGTGGTACCGTTTCGCGGGTTCAAATCCCGCCCCTTCCGCCAGAAAACCTGCCGATGGTTTTATTCTCTCATCCCAGAAAAATAGGGACGTCTATGATTTTATGCTTATCTTCAGGAGACGGAACCCTTGAACAGTGCATTACTACCTGCAAAACAAACCATCTTTATTATCGAACACAATATTTATAAATAATCGGCATGGTAAAAACAATAAATATGACCCGAAAGAAATGAAAACAGGTTATGATCGAGGGATTCTTGCCGCTGTCCAGCGCCAGCACTATCAAAGTGCTCATCGCGATCTGTCCTCTGAAGAACCAGGGCTGAAAACGAAACGCTCGTAAACATCCGCGAATCGTTTTTGTAAGAAAGTTGAGTCCAGTCCGAGACTATCTAAGGAGTATTCATGACGGCTTTTATAGTACCGGGCTTTTGAAGCTTCTCTATTCAGAATGGCATCGAAAGCTTCGTTAAACTCAAACCCGAAGTCCTCGTATAACTTGCGGATAACAGCGTTTGGTTGTGTAACGAGACGATCGTAGACCAAGACGGTCGCACGATGCTTCGACCATTCCTCCAATCGCTCTACAGGATATCGGAACCAGTGGTCCAGTAATTCCAACGTATAGCCCTTCTCCGGGTAGTGATTTGGGGGATCGCAGAAAAAGCCGTAGAACCGCGATAGCAGGCTATCTAGCGAGGGAACCACATGCACTGGATCGCGGATGGTACACACGATCTTACAGTCGGGGAAATTCCTTTTCAGTGCTTCCACCTTTGGACTGAAGGCAGGGTTTTTTGACAAAAACCTCCGTTTTTTCCCGAAGACATATAAATGCCGCTTCAGGCAGGCGCAATAAAATGACATAATCCGCTTTTGGTCTTTTTCTGAAAGTTCGCTGTCGAATCGCACCAAAGGGCGGAAGAGATCGGGGAACGGCAGGGCGGAAAAAAGAAAAACGGATGAAAAAATGTGAATAAGAATGGGGTCGTCTTCCTCAGGTTCGAAGAGGCTGAGCGGGTGCATTTTGGATAGCTCCCTGAACCGGCGTTTTTCCATCGCGGCGAGAAAACGTTTCCCCGGTTCACCCAGAGCGCGGTCTATGGCTCCCAGTGCGAGAAATAACTTTTTCTCCACGATGGAAGGGGCAAAAAGTACCTCCCATAGCTTCATGCAGGTAAATCGCTTTTCATCTTGGGCCATGACCCGATGGAGAAATGTGGTTCCGCTGCGGGGCACGCCCAGGATGAAAACCGGCTGCCGAATTTCCACTTGTTTGTATCCCGGAAAGAGGATTTCATCGAGCAACAAGCCTATCCAGTGGATCAATTCCAAAATAACATAAGATGAAAGCAAAGCCACAAGAACCATGAATCTCTTGCAGGTCAATCTTCCGGTTGAATCAGCAGGCGCTGAGAAGGCGTGACCAACGCATCTGAAGAACAGCCTAAAATCGAAATTCATTTCTCTCCACAGTCCATTTTTTGCGTTTTCCAACAAGTAAGGATGCTTCGGGATATCCATAATTAGGCAAATAACTTTTAATGTAAAGCTTTTTGTAAACGGAGTCACTCTTGGGATACTTAGGGATGTTCCGGATATGCACATATGCATCTGATGCTCCATTAAGGAACAATAATCCGATTGATGTCTTTCGATAAAAATGATACTTTCAGATTATGAGCTTCTTTTCTCTCAACGAGTTAAAACCTTTTATAAAAAGAACCGTTTTGCAGATCAGCCTGCTTATGGTTCTGACGGCCATTTGTCTGACCGTATTTCTATTAGCAGGGCATATCCTCAAGCTGCCGTTCAGGTCCGTAAATGATGCCCTGCATAAAGAGAATGCCTCCTTTACGCTTGACTCGTTTATACCCGGAGGGACTTATGTCGATGAAAAGATGACCATTGGCGAGGTGATAAAAATTCGTGCGGGAAAAGAAAGTTCTCTTTACGAAAACATCATTCGGTCGGCTGCCGACCTTATTCCGGCCCGCTACCGATACGGCGCCGATATTATTCTATTTCTCTTCTGGATCTTTTTATTCATGATCTTTTTCAGGGTATTTACGTTCACAGGCTATGGCCGAGCGCTTCGGCTGAGCCTGTTTTTAGGCGGACTGGTTTATTTTTTCCTGCCTGATTTCTCACCCGGAAAAGTTGACGATGCAATTTTTGTTACATTTCCGTTGTTGATTATTTTTTTAAGAATCTGTCTCTCTCTATCTCGGAAACATCATGAGACGGCATAAAGCGCTCAAAGTCGTTGCAATGTCCGGTCATTGAAAACGAAATGATTTTATGCTAGAATTCGAGCAGAAAATTTCCTTTTCCACTATGATCCTGTACTATTTTTATTACCCTAAAAAAGGAGCAGATCATGAGCGTTAAAGTATTGATTACACGAACCGTACCAAGAGATAAAGCCAGGAATTTGCTGCAGTTGTTTCGAGAGATGCGGTCGTTGGCAATGGCTCAAGCAGGATACATTTCCGGGGAGACCCTGAAAAGCAACGACAGACCCGATGTATACCTGGTCATCGGTACATGGGAGTCTCCCGAAGACTGGGAAAAATGGCTCCTGAGCAAGAAGCGGCAGGCGATTCAGAAAAAAATCGATGCGCTGCTGGGCGGCAACACATCGTATGAAATGTTTCATTATGGTTTAAGAGAGGAGTAATCAAACATTTTAGCATGACCAACAGCCAAATCGCTTACGAGGAACAGGACGGCATTCGAATTATCCGCTTCAATCGACCGGAGGTCATGAACTGTATCGGACCGGTTGCGCATGCAGAGCTGGTGGAGGCGTGGAACCGGTTTCGGACGGATGAAGATGCCAAAGTCGCCATTATCACCGGAACCGGAGACAAGGCGTTTTGTGCCGGAGCCGATCTCAAGGATCCGCCGGTTTCCGATGATCCCGCAGAGGTGTCTGCCCACGAACGCGGGGAACGCCCGGGCTATATCGGCCCCAGCCGCTGGACCGATATCTATAAACCGATTATTGCGGCAGTGAATGGTGTGGCCTACGCCGGGGGTCTGGAATGGGCCTGCTATGCGGATATTCGGATCGCAGAAGAGCACACCAGTTTCGGCGTAACCTGCCGGCGATGGAATGTGGGCCTGGCAGACGGCGGAACACAGCGACTCCCTCGTATCATCGGTATGGGCCGGGCTTTGGAAATGATTATCACCGGCAAAGTCATCGATGCCCACGAAGCCGAACGTATTGGTCTTGTAAACCAGGTGGTGCCCAAGGGCCGATCTTTGGAAAAGGCCATCGAAATGGCCCGTTTCATCTGTTCTTTACCACAACCCGCCATCCGGACGGACAAAGAGGCGGCCATCAGGGGCTTTGGTCTTCCTCTGGACGAAGGTTTGCGGATAGAGACCCAATGTTTTCACCGTTCTATTTTTCAGCCTGAAACCGCAGAGGGACTGCGCCGTTTCATCGAGCGCGATCACCCGGATCGTCGTAAAGGCGAGCCGAGCGTGACGCCTGGACTGGATAAACAGCGATCAAGTGAAAAACTAAAAAAATAAAATCAATCACGAAAACGCGAAATCTGTTTTTTTTCGTGCTTTCATCCTTTCGTGATTTCGTGATGAAGGGGGTCATCACATTCCGTAGATCACCTGAAATATCGTCCATCTTAAATGATGAGTTGCAACAGCGCCCCCAAACCGAACACCAGCAGAACAGCGCCTGACAATCGATTGATCCATTGATGAATCATCGAGCTAAGTCTTTTTTTTAAACGATCGACAATTCCTGTCAACAACACCCACCACAGGGTTGATCCCATAAAGACACCCGTTACCAAAGTGATGGAGGACACATAACCATTTGCAGCTATTGCAATGCCGAGACCTGCAAATATCGCTGCAAATGAGAGTATCGTCATCGGATTGGTGAGTGTTAGAAAAAGGGCGGAAACATACGCCATCACATGTCCCTGCGCGTTGCTGCAATGCTGTGCTTCCGAATGGGGTTTTATGAAATTTGCCAGCCCTAAATAGCATAAAAAGAGTCCGCCGATGAGCTGCAGCCAAACTTTTTGATTTATTATTAAACTTGATATAAAGGTTAGACCGAAACCGGCAATACAGCCGTAGCAGGCATCGGCGGTGGCCGCTCCCAATCCTGTCAGCAATCCGGATAAGATGCCGTGATTTAAACTGCGACGGATACACAGCAACCCGATCGGTCCCACCGGCGCAGCAATGGAAAAACCGATAACCATGCCCTTGATCAAATAATGTGCTTCCATAAACAATCAAGATACATGAATGGGGAGGCCAAAACCATAGGGCATCCATGTTTTTTGCCATTCCAGACATTAATATTTAAGGAAAATTTGAAATGGAATTAAAAATTGAAAGACTGCTGGATACTATCGGAAAAAAGATTGTGAATACCTTGCAGCGTAATGCGCGGATTTCCTTTAGCGATCTCGGCCGGAAAGTGGGGCTGTCAACACCGGCGGCTACGGAAAGGGTTCGAAAATTAGAGGATGCAGGCGTCATTTTAGGCTACCATGCGGCCACTGATACTGCAAAACTCGGTTTTCCGGTAACCGCATTCATCCATTTAACAACACCGGTACAGCATTACCCGAAAATAAAGTCCATCATGAAAAACTTGAATGAAGTCCTGGAATGCCACCATATCAGCGGCGAAGAATCGTTTATTATAAAAGCCGTTGTTCCTTCCATAAATCACCTCGAGTCGTTGGTGGAAAAATTAAGCCCGTACGGATCGACCAAGACATCCATCGTCCTGTCTTCTTCATTCGTGAAAAGAGGGATCGACATAAGCTAAGGCGCTAATGAAAGCATCATTCTAATTGCCAATTATCAATTGATAATTGTTAATTATAAAATTGGAGCTTGTCTTGATATTGCAAATATGCTTTTTTAATTAAATTTGATAATCTCCAAAAGAATTGATCCTCGAACCCTTGGTCACTTTCTCCCAAGTAATGGAGAGAAGAATTGTATAATTTAATTACAAAAAATCCAAAAAAATTAAGGTTACCATACATATGAAAGACATTGAACTGGAATATATCCCCAAGCTGAACGATGGACTGCTTATCGCCTGCTTTGAAGGTTGGGGCAATGCATTGGACATCTCGATGGGGATGGCTCATTTTCTGATTAAGAAGCTCGGAGCGGAATATTTCGGGAAACTCGCCACAGATCCTTTTTATATCATGAAAGAAAGGCGACCCGTCATCGAAGTCGTTGCAGGGAATCTTCGGAAGCTCACCCCCCCCGGGTGTGAGCTTTATATAGCCGGCAGAGATCGTGTCGGCAGGGATATTATTGTTTTAAAGGGCGAGGAGCCGGATATCCAATGGTTTCGATTTGCCGATTGCATTCTGTCTCTGTGCCGGGAAGCAGGCGTGAAAACCGTTGTAAGCTGCGGCGGTATGCTGGACAACGCCCATTATGACGATACGATAATTTCGGTGGTTGCGTCAAATCAGGGAATCATCGACAGCCTGCCCATGGACAATCCGTTATTGATCGATTATACCGGTCAGAGCAGTATCCATTCCACGCTTCATTTTGAGGCTAAAAAAAGGGAATTCGACTGTATCGGTTTCTACTGCCACTGCCCGGCCTATCTTCAAGGCATCACCCATTTCGGTTTATTGGCATATTTGGCTAAGCTTTTGTCCAAATGGGCAGGGTTTGAGCTGAACACGGATGAACTTTCAACTGCTTGGATAAATACGAAAAAACAGATTCAGGGGGCCATCGAACAAAACCCTGATCTGAAAGGTTTTGTCAATGAAATCAAGAAGAACAGGGGAAAGATAAAACTGGATCCCCATAAAAAGGATGATAAAATCATCAACATCGAGGATTATTTAAACCTTTAATAATATAACGGTTGAATATTTGCAGCAAAAGCATTATAACGCCATGCTTGAGTTCATGAAAGCCCCGCAGTTTAAACGGAGAGATGTCCGAGCTGGCTGAAGGAGCACGACTGGAAATCGTGTGTGCTGTCAAAAGCGGCACCGAGGGTTCGAATCCCTCTCTCTCCGCCATAATGAATACAACTCTGGACGCCTTTTTGTTATTTCAGGTGCTGAATAAATCTTCCGTTTTCCATAGGGAATGGTTATGTCTTATTTGGTTTTTGCCAGGAAATACCGTCCACAGACGTTTGATCAAGTCATAGAGCAGGAACATGTTACCCAAACTCTTGCCAATGCGATTACATCAGGACGGGTGGCGCATGCGATCCTGTTTTCCGGGCCGAGAGGGACCGGCAAAACCACCATTGCCCGCATTCTGGCCAAAGCCATGAACTGTGAGAAGGGGCCGACAGCCGAACCGTGTAATGAATGCCGCTCCTGCAGGGAAATTACCGCAGGCAGCGCCGTCGATGTGTTTGAAATTGACGGTGCGTCGAATAATGGTGTGGAGCAGGTCCGTGAACTCCGTGAAAACACCAAGTATCTGCCCGCCCACAGCGCATTTAAAATCTATATCATTGATGAAGTTCACATGCTGAGCACCGCTGCGTTCAATGCACTGTTAAAAACGCTTGAGGAGCCGCCGGCTCATATTATTTTCCTTTTTGCCACCACCGAACCGCGGAAAATTCCCGTAACCATATTGTCCAGATGTCAGCGGCATGATCTCAAGCGGATCGCATCGAAGGCCATTACAGACCATATGGTGCGGATCTGCGGGAAAGAAGGCATCGATATTTCACAGGAGAGTCTCGACCTGATTGCAAGGCAAGCCGGAGGAAGCATGCGGGACGCCCTGAGCCTGCTCGACCAAGTGGCGACCGGTATTGAGGGTGCTCGCGGGCATAATGCGGTCCTGGAAATCCTGGGGGTGGTCGACAGGAAAGTCATTTTCGATATTTCAGATGCCATGTTGAAAGGAGATGCGGCGGCGGCCTTGGATATCATAGATGATGTATATCATTACGGCTACAGCATCACCGATTTTTATGCCCTGATCATTGAACACTTCAGGCATCTTTTGGTCGCTAAACTGAGTCAAAATGTTCATCGCCTGGTGGATCTGCCGCCCCATGAGATCGAACAAATACAAAACCAGGTCAAAAATTTATCTGTACTTCATATTCAGCAGATTCTGGATACCTTGTTTAAGGATGAACGGTCCATCAGGTGGTCAGCCCAGCCGAAAATGGTACTTGAAGTGGCTGTCGTTAAGATTCTGCAGATAAAACCCGCGTTGCCGATAGAGGATCTCATCGAGAAAATTGACAACGTTCAAAAGAATTTTTATCGGATTCAAAAAGAAAACTATTCCGATGGCAAAGAGAATGATCGCCATTCTGCCGCTCCATCTTCTGCGGAAAAAAATTCGCCGGACCGCCCTGAAAACCATTCTGTGGATCGAGCGCCAAGCATCCCTGAAAAGAATGTAACCGAAACAAAGCATTCTGTTGAAGATTTTTCGGAGAACCTGGAGGATGCATGGCAGCGGTTGTTGGATATCATATCGGAGAAACATCCTTCCATCGCGCCCAACCTGGTTCATTCCAGACTGGTGAAATTAACGCAAGACGGCCTTGAGATTGAAGTAAACGGGAGTGTTTTCAATTTGAATAGGATGAGAAAAAGGGACAGCATTAAGATTCTCAAAGCGATATCGAGTGATTTTTTCGGCAGGAAAATGGATGTGAAGATCAAAGCAGGCGAAGAAACAAAAAACATTAACAGCCGCCAGGATCAAGAAAAGGCAAGCCGGTTGAAAAAGGATCTTTTAAGCCATCCGGTGGTTGCAGATGCTATTGAAATTTTCAACGGTAAACTTGTCGATGTAGACGTATCATAGGAGGACTGTCAATGAAGGGTATGGGAAAAATGATGAAGCAGGCCCAGCAGCTTCAGACAAAGATGATGAAAATGCAGGAGGAGCTTGCCGATAAGACCGTCGAAGCATCGGCCGGCGGCGGTATGGTTAAGGTTGTTGCCAGCGGAAGACAGCAGATTGTCTCCCTGATGATCGAAAAGGAAGTTGTTGATCCTGACGACATCGAGATGCTGCAGGATTTGATTTTAGCCGCTGTTAATGACGCCCTCGCCAAGTCCCAGGAAATGGTATCCGGTGAAATGAGCAAGCTGACGGGGGGATTAAACATACCGGGGTTGATGTAGAAAGGTAAATCGCCATGTACCACTATCCACCTTCGATTTTGAACGTTATCAAACAGTTATCCAAACTGCCGGGGATCGGTGAAAAGACCGCAGAGCGGCTCGCCATGCACATTTTAAAAATGTCGTACGCAGAAGCAGAACAGTTGTCTGCAAGCATCATGACGCTGAAAAAACGTATCAAAATATGTTCCAGATGTTATGCGCTGAGCGACAGCGAAACATGCAGCATATGCGGAGATCCGGCAAGGGATGCCGCACTGCTTTGCGTGGTGGAACAGCCCGCCGATATGGCATCCATAGAGAAATCAAATGCATACAAAGGGTTGTACCATATTCTTCAGGGCGTGCTGTCTCCGATGAACGGCGTCGGTCCTGATGATATTCAGATTCATGAGCTGATTTCTCGTGTCAAAGAAGGAACGGTTCAGGAAGTGATACTTGCCACCAGCACCACGATGGAGGGAGAATCCACCGCAAACTACATCGCAAGCCGTCTTGAGGGTTGCCCGGTGAAGGTTACGCGAATCGCGTCCGGAGTGCCTATCGGCGGTGACCTTAAGTATGTGGATCAGGTTACCCTGAAAAGAGCTATGGATACCCGCCATGACGTATAATGTGAAAGAAGAAACATTAGAAGAAAACCAGCTGTTTAACTGTAAAAAATGCGGAATGTGCTGCAAGGGATACGGCGGGACTTATGTAACGGAAGCCAATATCCAAGAGATCGCTGCTTATACCGGGACCGAACCTGATACATTTGTGGAAAAATTTTGTCGCCTGTCAGGTGGCAAACCGGTTCTGGCGCAGCAGGAAGACGGATTTTGTATATTTTGGGATGAGGTGTGTACGATTCACCCTGTTAAACCGAGGATGTGCAAGGAGTGGCCGTTTATCCGCAGTGTGCTGGCGGACCCTGCCAACTGGCATATTATGGCTTCATCATGTCCCGGCATTCATCAAAATGTTCCCCTGCACCTGGTTCAAACATATATCAGAAAACTTCAGTCGGTTAAATGATCATGTTGAATTTTGAATCAGCTGATAGCTCTCTGCTCATAGGTCACAGGCCGTTGTAACGGCAGCATTCTTTATTTCCTATCAGCTGTGAGCTATGCGCTGTTTACTTCATACGTTTTCCATAAAGCAGCTCAATGAACTCAATAAACACAAAAAACTCAATAAACGGTTCGGTGGGTTTATAATATCCATGATAGGCATACTCGATTCGGGATTAGGCGGATTATCCGTCGTCAAAGCTTTGAGAGCCTTATTGGCCGACCATGACATGGTCTATTTCGGCGATACCGCGCACGCACCTTACGGCGACAGAAGCCCTGAGAAAATCATTCAATTCTCCGACCAGGCTCTCAATTTTCTTCTGCGTCAGGGGGCAACGGTGGTCGTGATCGCATGCAGTACGATTTCCAGTATTGCTGCAGCTTATTTCCAGCGTACATACCATCTGCCTTTTATAGAAGCCGTCACCCCTGTTGTTTCACTTTCCACAGAGACATCAAGACGCAGCAGAATCGGTGTTATCGGCACATCCGGAACGGTTGTGAGCAGGGCCCATGCATCAGGAATAAAAGCCGTCTATCCGCATGCCGAAGTTTATTCGGCCGCATGCCCCTTGCTGGTTCCCATCATCGAAGCAGGATTGCTTAAGCGGCCTGAAAGCACCATGATCATCAAGAAATATTTGCACGCTTTGAAGATGAGAAACGTCGATACCCTCATTATGGGGTGTAATCATTATACGGTTATAAAAAAGACCATACAGAGAAAGATGGGAAAACAGGTTCGTCTCATCGATCCTGTGCCGGCCCTTGCAACATCGGTTCAGCAGTATCTGGTGTCCCATGATGAAATCAATCGATGCTTGGGGAAAAACAGCATTTGCAGATATTATGTTTCCGATATTACGGATGATATAAAAGGGAAAGCCATGAAAATATTCAGATGTGACGCAGCTCTCGAAAACGTATCCATGGATTCCTTGTGATGGTTACGGAAACTGCATGTTTTGCCGATGCAGCGTGCATGGTTCTTTGCTTGACACACTATTTGAATTATGCCATCGTTTATCCCGTATTCGGCAATAAAATGCCAATGGGTTTGACAATAATTCAGGAGAGCTGACCATGAGGATTTCCAGCCGGTATTATCTCTTCACACTTCTTTGCTTTTTATGCATACCCTCCCACATGCTTTTTGCGGATTCGGATACCATCGATGCCACAGCCGAAGGCGTGGGCGTTATTATCGATAACAATACCGCGCTGGCAAGGGATCAGGCGGTTACCGACGCTTTACGGATGGTTGTTGAGCAGGCTGCAGGGGTTATGGTCGCTTCCGAAACAATGGTCCAAAATTATGAGACCTTGCGGGATCAGATTTATTCGAAGAGCCAGGGATATGTCCGCAATTATAAGGTAATTGAAGAAAAAGTTGAAGGCAACCTTTACAAGGTGACTGTTCAGGCGAGCGTTTCAGAAGGGACTCTAAAAAATGATCTCATGGCGCTGGGCCTTTTAATCGCCAGAAAAAATAAACCAAGAATCATGATCATGGTGGCCGAGCAAAATATCGGCATGCACTTTTATTCCTACTGGTGGGGCGTGAAGGCCGGAATTACCGATATCAATGTCACTGAAAATACCTTGATGGAAAAATTAAGCCAAAAGGGTTTTCTTGTGGTGGATCATGCGGTAAAGACGCAGAATTTAAAAATATCGGATCCTTATAAAATCGAATCATTGGATAATGGTGCCATTCAAACCATCGGAAATCTTTTTGATGCCGAAGTCGTTGTGTACGGCAAAGCGCTTGCCAAACTGGCCGGATCCGTCATGGGGACCTCCATGAAATCCGTTCAGGCGGATGTCTCTTTGCGGGCTGTCAATACGGACAACGGGCAGGTGATCGCTTCTGCGACATCGCATGCAGCGGCGGTGCATCCGAGCGAAGTGACCGCAGGCGCCAATGCTCTCAAGACCGCCACCGAATTGATCACGGATCAGTTGGTGGAGCAGATAACCGAACGCTGGAACAGCGATCTTGCCGGCGGCGGCATGATTCAATTGATTATTAGCGGCGTTCCTTCCTATCAACAGCTTGTCAGATTCAAAGAGACGGTTCAAAAACAGGTCAGGGGCGTGAGCGGCATATATCAGCGGGACTTTGACGCGGGGGTTGCGACCATTGATATCACCGCTTCAACGACGACGCAGAACCTGGCGGATGAACTGGTTGCGCTGGATTACGGCGCATTTGCCATAGACATCACCGGCATTACACAAAATACCATCGATATGAAAATGAAGTGAACGTAATGATCCGCCTATGATAACGTGGCTTCCAAGGAGAATGTATTGGAAATCTAAAATATTTCTTTCGTGTTTTCGTCCTTTCGTGATTTCGTGATGGCTGTTTGTTTTTCATGGTTACAGAATATTTTAATTGCGTGTTGAAATGGGGGCAAAAATGAAACGTGCGATCTTGTTGATGATGGTGGTTCTGTTGATGAGTATTTGCGGCTGTGCCATTGTGCCGGTACAACCGACAATGGATCCGAGCAATCCGATAAAGCGTCTGGCGGTGCTTCCGTTCAGGAATGATACAACGGATGTGGATGCGCCGAATTATGTCCGGGAGAGATTGATACCGGCTCTGGAGAGGCGGCAGTACCATGTTATGCCCGTAGAAGATACGGACATGATTTTGCGGGAACAGCTGGGAATCACCCTGGGCGGACAACTGGAAATGGCCAGCGTAGAGAAACTCAAGGAAGTGCTTCAAGTGGAAGGGCTTTTGTACGGGACCATCATGGATTTCGGTGAAACCACCACCGGCCTCGTAAATGTCAGAAAGGTTCGCGGAAAATTCAAGATCGTTGATGCCAACGCGAATGTCGTATTTTGGGAAAACGGCATCGGCGTAAAAAGTCAGGACACATCAGGCGGAACAGCAGGAGCTCTTGCCGGAGCGGTTGCAGGCGCCGGCGGGCAGGATGAAGAAGTTCCCTGGGTAACCATTGAAAGCAGGTCCAGCAATAAAGGTGTCCTGGAGGGATTGGCCGCCGGGTTGGCGACGAAACTGGTTTCAAAGGCAGTGGGCGTCCATCTGCAACACGAGACCGACGAAATGATCTGGCGGATCGTTCAGAATCTGCCGTGGGGACCCGGCAGCGCATATGCCGAAGAAGCTGTGGCGGCAACACCGATGAAGGTGGACATGCCGCAAATTCAGATGCCGCCGCCGCCATCCTTCGGATATATGGATTATGGCGACAGGGATTTTTCTGCGGTCATGGTAACCACAACCTTCGATAAAACCAGGCAGAAAAGCTTTTCGTTTGAAATGCCCATTGCCAAAGCCGGTGAAAAATTCAGGATGGAGATGGATTACGCCAAAATGACAGGCGCTGAAAATATGCCGGAATCCATTCGCAAAATGATCATGATTCACCGCGGCGATGAAAAGAAAAGCTATTCCATTTACCCGAACAAGAAAAAATATATGATCAGCAAGGAAACCGATGCTGGCTATTATGAGGGTGATAATGAAAAAGCGGATGTAAAAAAGACTTTTGTGGGCAAGGAAGTCATCGATGGGCATCCAACTGAAAAATATGCGTTTTCTATCTCATACAAAGACGAAGGTGTTCAGGAAGGATTTATCTGGAATGCGACCGACTTGCAGGGAATGACCATCAAAAGCGAAATTGAAAATCCGAGCATGAAATCGACAACCTTGCTGAAGAACATCGATTTATCCACCCCGGCTGCCGCCCTGTTTGAAGTTCCGGCTGATTTTACGGAAACAGGCAACTTTATGGAATTGGTTATGCCGGAAAAGTAAAATTTTAAAAGGACATTTTAATTGAAAAGGAGATTTAACATGCTGAAGGCTAACAGGATTTATCTGCCGGGACTTTTGCTGCTGATGGCTGCACTTCTGGCCTTAAACGGGTGTGCAGTAAAAACGACCGGTGCGGTGCGCGACGATTCTTCCTTAACGGGAGTTTCGGAAGGATTGGCGCCCAGCGGCGACTATACAGGCCCTAAATTGAGAGTCGGGGTGGTTAACTTTCAAAATAAGACACCTTCAAAATATATCGGGATCGGCGAAGCGGCGGCTGACATATTGGGGACGATTCTTCAAAAGACGAATCGTTTTATTATCATTCCGCAGCAGGATGTTGCACCTATCCTTGAGCAGCAGGCCATGGGGGCTTCAGGTGCCATCGATCCGGCAACGGCGGCGAAAATGGGTAAACTGCTTGGTTTGAATGCCATTGTAACCGGCGCGATCTCAGCCTATTCAGAAGCTGAAGAAGGAGCCGATTATCTGGTGTATAAGAAGAAAAAGCAGATCGCAAGAGTTACCGTGGACTATCGCATCGTGGATACCACGACGGGGATTCAGGTTGCAGCGGATTCGGGGCAGGGGGTATACGAAAAAAAGACCGGCGGTGCACTCGGGTTGGGTTCCAAATCATCATATGACGCGGACCTGAGAGATGGCGCTTTGAGAGATGCGTTGACCAAGGGCATGGTGAACATGTTGAAACAGTTTGAATCTCAGGAATGGACCGGTAGAATTGCCAGCATCAAGGGGCGAACGGTCTACCTGAACGCCGGTCAAAAGACAGGCTTAAAGGTTGGAGACGTGCTGACGGTGCAGGAACTGGGTGAAGAAATCCTTGATCCTCAGACCAATGTTTCATTGGGGAGAGCGCCCGGTCCTGTAAAAGGCGAAGTTATTGTCACAGGATATTTCGGAAAGGATGGTTCCACGGCCAGTATAAGATCCGGAACCGGTTTCAACACCAACGATCTGGTAAAGTATAAAAAATAAAAAAATAAATCTCCCCGTGCGTGAGCACGGGGAGATTTATTTTTTCTATACGACGCTGGAAAACAGCCCGGCTTTAATGAACTCCCGATTCAAGCGGGCGATGTTGACAATCGTTATCTCTTTTGGACATTCGGCTTCACACTCTCTTTCGTTGGAACAGTTGCCGAAACATAAGTCATCCATCGCTTTTACCATGGATAGTGCACGTTTGGCGGCTTCAGGCCTTCCCTGGGGGAGGAGGGCGAGGTGTGAGACCTTGGCACTGACAAAAAGCATGGCCGAGGCGTTGGGGCAGGCCGCGACGCATGCGCCGCAACCGATGCATGCTGCGGCATCCATGGCCCTATCAGCCATATCCTGCGGTATGAGGATGTTGTTGGCATCCGGGGCCCCGCCGGTGTTGGCTGAAATATAACCGCCGGCCTGTATGATTTTATCGAAGGGGCTTCGATCAACGACCAGATCTTTGACGACTTTAAAGGCACGGGCCCGGAAGGGTTCGATGACAAGGGTGTCGCCATCAGAAAAATGCCTCATGTGGAGCTGGCATAAGGTTGTGCCTTTTTCAGGGCCATGCGGGCGCCCGCTCACAACGCAGCCGCATTGACCGCAAATACCTTCACGGCAATCATAGTCAAAGGCAATGGGCTCCTTCCCGTCCAACGTCAGCTGTTCATTCACCACATCGAGCATTTCAAGAAAAGACATATCGGTGGAGATATTTTCCGCATAATAGGTTTCAAGACGTCCCTTGACATTCGGCCCTTCCTGACGCCAGACTTTCAATGCGAGGCTGATTTTGGGGGTCACTTGTAACTCCTTTGTGATAATTCAACATTCTCGAAGACGAGGGGTTCCTTGTGAAAAACGGGCTCTTTTTCGTATCCTGTAAATTCCCACGTAGCAACATGACAGTAATTGTCATCGTCCCGCCTGGCTTCATTCTCTTCCGTTTGGAAGGCTTCATTGAAATGGCCGCCGCAACTTTCCTGACGTGCCAAAGCGTCTACAATCATCAGTTCGCCAAACTCCAGGAAATCTGCAACCCTGCCGGCCCTTTCAAGACTTTGGTTAAAATCTTTATCTTTGCCAGGCACGGTTACGTTTTGCCAGAATTCCGTCCGAAGTTCCCGGATCATGGTACGGGCTTTTTCAAGACCCGCGTTGTTTCGTGCCATACCGCAATAATTCCACATGATCAGACCCAGTTCTCGATGAAAATCATCAACCGTTCGCTTGCCGTTGATGGATATGAACTTTTTTATGGAATCCTCGGCGGACCGTACGGCAGAATTAAACTCATGATGGTCCGGCGTAATCGGCGCAAGTCCGGTTCCAGCCAGGTACCCCCCGATGGTGTAAGGGATGATGAAATAACCATCCGCCAATCCCTGCATGAGCGCGCTGGCGCCCAGGCGGTTTGCACCATGATCTGAAAAGTTGGCTTCGCCCAATACAAAAAGCCCCGGAATGGTGCTCATGAGGTTGTAGTCAACCCATAAGCCGCCCATGGTGTAGTGGACGGCCGGATAAATCATCATGGGTGTTTCATAAGGGTCTTCTGCCGTAATTTTTTCATACATCTGAAAAAGGTTGCCGTATTTTCTTTCAATAGCCTCCCTGCCGTCCTGACGGATGGCATCTTGGAAATCGAGATAGACAGCCAGTCCGGTTTCACCGACCCCCTTGCCCATGTCGCACTGTTCCTTGGCATTTCTGGAGGCCACATCTCGCGGGACCAGGTTGCCGAAGCTGGGATATTTTCTTTCCAGATAATAGTCTCTTTCGGATTCCGGTATTTCATTGGGTTTGCGCTTGTCCCCTTTATTTTTCGGTACCCAGACACGGCCGTCATTTCTCAAACTTTCACTCATCAGGGTCAATTTGGACTGGTACTTGCCATGTACCGGAATGCAGGTCGGATGAATCTGCGTCAGACATGGATTGGCAAAAAACGCGCCTTTTTTATAGGCACGGTAGGTGGCGCTGACATTGCTGGCCATGGCGTTTGTGGAAAGAAAAAACACGTTGCCGTAGCCACCGGTGCAAAGGACAACGGCATCGGCTGCATGCTTTTCGATTTCGCCGGTGATGAGGTTCCGCGTTACAATGCCCCGCGCGGCGCCGTTGATGACGACAATGTCAAGCATTTCCCTTCGTGGAAACATCTCGACCCGGCCTTCACCCACTTGACGCATCATGGCGCTGTATGCTCCCAACAAGAGCTGCTGGCCGGTTTGGCCCCTGGCATAGAACGTTCTCGAAACCTGGGCGCCGCCGAAAGACCTGTTCGCAAGCAAACCGCCATAATCCCGGGCAAAGGGAACGCCCTGGGCCACACATTGGTCGATAATATGGTTACTGATTTGAGCCAGACGATAGATGTTCGCTTCTCTGGAGCGGAAATCCCCTCCCTTTACCGTGTCGTAGAAAAGCCGCCAGATACTGTCGCCCTCGTTTTGATAATTTTTCGCTGCATTGATTCCTCCCTGCGCGGCGATGCTGTGGGCTCTGCGGGGTGAATCCTGTATACAGAAACTTTTTACTCGATAGCCGAGTTCTGCAAGAGAGGCCGCAGCTGACCCGCCTGCCAGCCCGGTGCCCACAACGATAATGTTGAACTTTTTTTTATTTGCCGGGTTCACAAGCTTCAAATTGAAACGATGCTTATCCCATTTTTCCTGGATTGGGCCGTTGGGAATGTGCGCATCAAGCTGCATAAAAAAACCTCCTTAACCCGAGATGGATAGATATATCGGGAGAAAACCGAAGCCGATTCCAAAAACCAGGCTCAGTACGACGCTGGCACCCATGACAATTGCCATGTATTTTGGGTGGTTGGCGCCAAATGTTTGAAAGAGGCTCCAGAACCCATGCCGGATGTGTAGCGCAACCACCGCCATGGCTGCAATATAGATAAAAACATACATGCTGTTTTGGAAGGCGGCTGAAACGATTTGATAAATGGTTGTATGGGTCTTATCGATGAAATGAAAATTGAGCAGGTGAAATATTACGAATAAAAGAATGATGAACCCGGTATACGGCATGGTGATGGAACTCCAGGTGCGCCCTCCCGCCTGCTTATTCATTTTGTAACGGGTCGGTCTCGCATTCAGATTCTGGAAAAACAGAAGGGCGCCTGTCAGTACATGTACAACCGCTAAAAAGACAAGTCCCCACTCGGCAAACAGGATGATGGGTCCCAGAGAATGGAGATGCTCAGCATACGAATTAAACAGTTCCTTTCCGCCATACAATGTGAGATTGCCTGCCAGGTGAACGGATAAAAAGCTGATGAAACAGAGCCCTGTAAAGGCCATAAACAGCTTTTTGCCGATGGAAGACCCGAAAAAATTGGTGATCCAGTGCATTGCGCCTCCAAATGTTTAAGGCATTGAAATTTATGGATAGCCAAAATTAATCATCTCGTAAAAAGTCAGAAAACCTGCCTTCTTACGAATTCATCAAAATTAATTAATACAGGTTGCCGACATTCGAATGAAGTATCATGCAAGGTTCAGGTACTAATGGATTTTACGCTTACCTGTCAATATAATTTTTCAGCCACCACTCATCCCACTCCGTCTGCAGAATGCTCTCCGCCAATGCCTTTCCCGCATGGGTTTTGAGCCGCTTAATGACGTAGGGAAGCCATTTTTGCGGGGGGACATAGCCGATATCCGAAAGGGCTTTTAATTCCACGATAAGTGCAATCTGATCAGCATCACCTGCAAGCTGCGCTTCCAGCGATTCTCTCTGGTTAAATTCTGATATCAACGCGGCTATGGCGTTCCCCAGCGGCGTATCCCCGCAACAATCCTTTATGGCTTCGGATTCCTCAGCCGCAATATATTTTTTTTGGACATAATTGATGTCGCCTATTCTTGATTCAGGCAGGTCATGCACCAGGCACATGGTTATCAAGCGAAGTGGATCAGCTTCGGGTTCCATATCGGCCAGGAGATATGCTATAAAGGTGGTGCTGAATGAATGTTCCGCGACCGATTCTTTCCCGGCTCCCAGGAAAGCAAAGCCCGATCGTGGCGTTTTTTTGAGATGATTGGCTTCGAACAGGAGGTTGGCCATTTTTTTCATAACAAATTCCTTTTACAATCGAATTTTATGCGTTTCGTAATTTAATGGGGTTGTTTAAGGCAAATTTCTTGACACAAACATGGTGCTTGTATAAATATAAATAGGTTATAATTATTTTTAATTAATGTTAATTATGTTGGAGCTGAATTCAAATGCAACAGATTAATTTAATTCACATGATCAGCAACGCCGGTTTGATGGTTCAGTTCGTTCTGCTGTTGCTTCTCTTTTTTTCGATCACATCCTGGGCGATCATAATAATAAAATACCATTATATCAAGAGAGCCTATAAGGAATCCGCTTTCTTTGCAGATTTATTTTGGAAGAGCAGAGATCTCTCCAATGCATTCAGGCAGGCAAAGGAGCTACAGGGAAGCCCAACGGCCAGAATATTTCGCATCGGATATGTGGAACTGAAAAAAACCAGCCAGGCCAGTGAGCCGGCGGAACAGGGCGCTATTAACGAGAAGCAGGCATCCATCAGCAATCGATTTGCCGGCATGGATAACATCAAACGGGCGCTGCGGAGAGCCATCAATACGGAAACAACCCGGATGTCCCAGATGGTGCCATTTCTTGCAACAACAGGAAACACGACGCCATTTATCGGTTTGTTTGGTACGGTATGGGGGATTATGAATTCATTTCACAGTATCGGTTTAAAAGGTTCCGCAAGCCTGGCGGTCGTTGCTCCGGGTATCTCTGAAGCGTTGGTGGCAACCGCTGCCGGGTTGGCAGTTGCGATACCGGCGGTGATCGCTTTTAATTATTTTATGCAGAAGATCAGAATTCTGGAATCGGAACTTCACAGCTTCTCTGCAGATTTTCTGAACATCATTGAGCGGGATATAATGCGCATGGAGAGGAGCAGCTCATGACGCTTGGGGGTAACAATGACCGCCTCATGTCCGATATCAATGTAACACCTTTTGTGGATGTTATGCTGGTGTTGTTGATAATTTTTATGGTGACGGCACCCATGATGATTCAAGGAGTGGATGTATCGTTGCCCGAAGCCACTTCAGCACCCATGTCATCCGATACAGAGCAGCTGATTGTGACCATTGATAAAAATAATCAGGTCTATATCAATGACTTCAGGGTCAGCGCCGAAAATTTAAAAGAGAAATTGTTGCAAATATTGAAAAACAGGACAGATCAGGAGGTTTATCTTCGAGCGGACAAAACCGTACCCTATGGTATGGTCGTCTACGTGATGTCCGAAGTAAAGGGCGCAGGTATCGAAAAGTTAGGTATGATAACCGAACCCGCTAAAGATAACGGCGATGGTCGGCAGAAGGCAAATCAATAGCATGGCGGCAGCGACCCGTGAAGATGTGCTGAGCGGGATGGATCATCAGACGCGCCTGATTTCCATTGCCCTTGCAGCATCACTGGTGTGCCATTTAATTTTTTTTTCCATCCTGATTTACATGCAAACACATGACTTTAAAAGAGGGCCTGCGCAAGCCGTCATTCGTGTGAGCCTTGTTTCTTTGCCCAAACAGGCAGCGCCGACGCAACCGGCGAGATCTGCGGAAACAGCGCCGGCTAAAGCAGAGCCGGAACGTCCGCCGGAAGCAAACAAAGTCAGTACGGAAGCAAACCAGCGGCCTGCCGATGTTTCGCTGGCACCCAGAAAAAAGACATCCTTAAAAAAGAAGACTTTCAGGACTGAAAAAGTTAAGAAAAGGGCTTTCAAAGAACTTGAAAAAGAGATTGAAACGACTTCTTCGGAACGTATTGCAGAGGCCATTGACAGAATAAAGTCAAAAGTTGAAAATGAGGATGCAAAAAGCCCGTCAAAGACAGATGCCGGCCTCGAAAAGCAAAGCGGGAGCGTTTTGGGCGACGAAAAAGATTCAGGTGGAAAGCGGGCGGGGCTTATCGATATCTACCGTGTTGAGATTGCTTTTCAAATTCAGAAAAACTGGGCATTCCCTGATCAGCTGGCGGAGGGGCGCACGGATTTGCAGGCCTGGCTGGTATTTAACGTCATGCCCAATGGCGAGATAAGGGATTTATTTTTTACGGATCGCTCCGGCAACAAACGTTTTGATGAATCGGCCTATCGTGCCGTAATGAAATCGAATCCTGTGGCTCCGCATCCCAGGGGTGTTTCTGAACCCTTTATAGAGATGGGGTTACATTTTACACCGAAAGGCATAAAATAAAGCATATGAAACGGCTGAAATCTGTTTGTTTCGCGATTACCGTGTTGATTCTCATTTTTTTCCCATTCCTTTCGCCCCATCGTGCAGCGGCTGTTGAGTACATCGACATCAGTAATCCTTTTTTGAGAAAAATACCGCTGGCGGTTCCCTGGTTTAAAAATTTATCACAAAGTGTACAAGGAGATGCTTTATGTATCGAACTTGCGGATCTATTGTCGGATACGCTTAAATTTACAGGTTATTTTAAGATTCTGGACCGAAGCGCATTTCTTGTCGATCCCAAAAACCCGAACATTATCGCATCCCGGATCAATTTTCACAATTGGACGACCATCGGAACCGAGGCTCTGGTAACCGGCAGCCTTTCGGTCAATGAAGACTTGTTTGAGTTCGAACTCCGGTTGTTCGATACGGTTCAAGGGAAACTGCTTGTTGGAAAACGATATAAAGGGCGCACCGAAGATTGCAGAATGATTATTCGGCGGTTTTGTGGAGAAGTGATGATTCACCTGACCGGCGAACGGGGTGTTTTTGATAGTAAAATTGCGTTTGTATCTGCATTGGGGGGAAAAAAAGAAATCTACGTCTGTGAGTTTGATGGATACAATATGCAGCAGTTCACCCATCTTGATAACATCACCCTGTTTCCGGCATGGTCGTCTGATTCGAAGTGGATTGCCTATACATCGTATGTCAGGGGAAAACCCGACCTGTACATCAACCATATAACGGAAGAAAAAAGCGCCGCCCTCGATAAAAAAGGCATCCAAATAACACCTGCGTGGGTTCCGGGAAAATTTGAACTTGCCGCAACATTATCTTTTTCAGGGGATCAAGAAATTTATCTGTTGACCGGAGAAGGGAAAATTATTAAAAGGTTGACTAACAGCCGTGGAATTGATGTTGAACCGACCTGGTCGCCGGACGGTGAAAAACTGGCATTTGTATCCAAACGATCCGGAACGCCTCAGATTTATATAAAGGACATAAAATCGGATCGTGTCCGAAGATTGACATTTAACGGAAGATACAACACGCAACCGAGCTGGTCCCCGAAAGGAGACCGGATTGCGTATTCTGCCATGGAAAACGGGAACATCGATATATGTACCATTAGAGTTGATGGAAGTGAATGGGTTCGGTTGACGGAAGGCCAGGGAGATAATGAAGCGCCATCCTGGTCCCCCGACGGCAGTCTGATCGTTTTCAGCTCAACCCGGGAAGGCAGGTCAAAGATCTATGTTATGACGGCTTTTGGTACGGATCAGAGGCGATTGCTTTCTTTGCCGGGAGATCAGTCGAATCCTAAATGGTCGCAGAACGTAATTTCTAAATAGAACTTAACATAAATTGAAAAAGGAGGCAAATATGCTGAGAAAAATGTGGATATGTTTGGCCCTGTTGGTGGTAATCCCAGGATTACTCTTTACTGTGTCTTGTGCTAAAAAGGTCGTTCAATCCGAACCTGTGGCCGAGGAAGAAGCGGTTGTTGAAAAAACAGATTCAGAAGCAGATATGGCGAATAAAATTGCAGAAGAGCAGGCAGCGCAGGAAGAGGCCGCAAGACAGTGGGAAATGGCCGCGGAGGAAGACTTGAAACAGGAGCAAATGGCAGTTGAAGCAGCAAAAGCAGAAGAAATGGAACGCGCTAAAATGGCCGCTATGCAAATGTTTATGAACGAAGATATTTATTTTGAGTTCGATAGCTCTGTTTTGTTGCCACAGACCAGAGACGTGTTGACCCGCAAAGCGGATTGGCTTCGCGAAAGCCCGAATGCATCCATCATCATTGAAGGTCACTGTGATGAGCGGGGAACAAACGCATATAACATTGCGTTAGGGGACCGGCGGGCCGAAAGCACGAAAGCCTATCTGGTTGACCTCGGCATTGATGAACTGCGTTTGACCACTATCAGCTACGGAGAAGAGCGTCCAGTGGATCCCGGTCACAATGAGGAAGCCTGGGCAAAAAATCGACGTGTGCATTTTGTTGTGGAATAATAAGCGATCGTCATATGTTGCATCAGCAGTATCCGGCACAAAGGCAAGCAGTGTCAGGTTGTCTGATTGCTGCTTGTCTTTTTATCTCTATCACAGCACAGTATGAAACGGATGAAGAGTAAACGTGAAATGAAATTCAGATTTTTGATAATAATCGGATGTTTTGTACTCCTCTTCGGGTGTGCGCACCGGGAAGATGTCATTATTCTCGATAAGCGGTTATCCAAGGTGGAGGGCTTGAGTAAAAGGCTTGATAAACGTACGGCCGGACTTGAGGAAAAAACCGTGAATTTGGACAAGCACCGCCAAATCAGCGAAGAGGAGATCGAACAGAGCCGGTCGCAGCTGAGCTCGAAGATCGCCGAAACAGAAGGGTTTCGAAGAGAGGAAGACCTCAAAATAAGAAATCAATATGCTGAAATGAAGTCGATGCTGGAAGCTTTGAGGGATGAGGTTCAAGCTTTGAAAGGACGGCTTGAAGAAAGTGAATACATGTCGCAGCAGCGGATGGAGGCTACGGATAAATCCGGCAAGGAGAATACGATTAAATTGGATAGAATTGCTGCGCATTTGAATCAGATTGACGCCCGGGTTCAGTATATCGAACAATACCTGAATCTTGAATCAGCTGCAAATCGGAGCGCCGTCCCTGCAGCGGCAACTCCGGAGACGGTGAAAAAACTTTCAGATAAAGAAATCTATTTATTGGCCAAACAGGCATTTGACGAGGGGGATTTTGAAAGCGCCCGGGCCGGGTTTGAAAAAATAATTAAAGATTTCCCGAAATCGGAAAACACGGATAATGCACAGTTTTGGATTGGTGAAATATTTTATAGGGAAAAATGGTATGAAAAAGCCATATTGGAATATCAGAAAGTCATTGAGAAATATCCGAATGGGAATAAGGTTCCGGCGTCCCTCCTAAAACAAGGTTTTGCGTTTCTTTTGTTAGGTGACAAGGCGAATGCCCGGCTCATCTTGAAGGAACTGGCAAAAAAATATCCTGAATCCAATGAAGGCAAAATAGCAATACAAAAACTGAAAGAAATCGAATAGTCTTTTCAAAGCCTGCGGGCCTATACCACTATCAAGGGTTCTTTTTAGACCGATAGGCAATGTGTTATAATGATCTGCTGAAACCGGAGTATTGGAGCATTGAAGTACTGCAGAAAACAGCGAAGCATCGTCGTGCTGAATCCAATACTTCATCACGCCACCACTCCATCATTCCATCATTCTGAAGCGGAATGTATCTACTACCTGTATCTTGCATAATTCAGGTAATAAACTTCTGCAAAATTGAGATATGGAGAAAATCATCGGTATAGATCCGGGTTTGTCGGCAACCGGTATCGGTATTGTTAAGGGTAAGGGCCTTACCGTCGCGACATATGCATTTGGAACGATTCACACGACGAAAGATTTTTCCTTGCCGGATCGTCTCCACCAAATTTTTTCTAAACTGAGCGACACGTTAAAGAGTGAAAAGCCTGATCTTATGGTGGTGGAGGATGTGTTTTCACTGAACAATTATCCAACCTCCGGTATCATTTTAGGAAAAGTAAGCGGCGTGATTCTGCTGGCCGGGCATCAGGCAGGTGTTCCAGTAATTGAAATTCCGGTTCGAGAAGCAAAAAAAATACTAACCGGAAACGGGAAAGCTTCCAAAGAACAACTCGAGAGGGCTGTTCGCCAGAAATTGAACCTGGAAAACCCCATAAGACCCTTTCATGCATCCGATGCCATGGGGCTTGCACTGATCGGGTTATACCGCTTTCGTTCCACCTAGGCGGGAATCCTGAATATATTCATTAACAATTGTCAATTGATAATTAGGCAAAAAGATATATAGCATAGTCTAATACTGGAACAAGCGGATGATAGGATACATTGAAGGCAAACTGATTAAAAAAGAAGAGGACCGTATCCTTCTTTTATCCAATCATGTGGGGTATGAAATATTACTGCCCGTCATCGTTATGAAAGCTTTGAAAGGGAAGCAAACGGGTGATGATCTATCCCTTTATATTTACTACCAGCAGACCGAACGGCAACCCAAGCCGGTTTTAATCGGGTTTAATCTTGAAGTGGAGAAAGAATTCTTTCAGCGCTTTATTTCCGTAGATGATATCGGACCGCTAAAGGCGGTGCGGGCACTCACCCTGCCGATTCGTGAAATCGCCGGGGCCATCGAATCAAAGGATGTCAATCGGATCAAGCAGCTGAAAGGGATCGGTAATCGCACGGCCCAGAAAATTATCGCGGCGCTCGAAGGAAAGATGGGAAAGTTTGCCCTCATGCGTGAGAAAGGGGAACCGGCGGTTCCAGTAACCGAGGATATTGAAAATCAGGTCATGGATGTTCTTGTGACGCAACTGGGGCACAAGAAAGCCGATGCCCGGGCAATGGTGGAAAAGGCAATGAAAATATATGCGCCCATCAATACCCCGGAGGAGCTTTTTGAGGCGGTGTATCGGTCGCAGAAACAGGGTGATTAGCCAGTGTCCGTCCAGAAATAGTCCTCATTTCTGGACGGACACGGACACTGACTTGGCAATAAAATCTCTTTAAAAAATAGGTCCTATAAGACTTATAGGACCTATTACGATTTTACTCGTTCCCACACTCAAGCGTGGAAACGCATAATCGGATAGCGTAATGACGGATCAATCTGAAATAATATCCGGTGAATGCCTGCCGGACGACAGTGATGCGGATATTCAGACACTGAGACCTGAACGTCTCTTGGAGTATATCGGGCAGACAGAAGTGGTGGAGACGCTCAAGATCGCCATCGAAGCGGCTCAAAAGAGACAGGAACCCATGGATCATGTTCTGTTTCACGGGCCGCCCGGTCTCGGAAAAACAACACTGGCGCATATCATTGCCAAAGAAATGGGGAGTCATTTAACGACGACCTCGGGCCCTGCTCTTGATAAAGGGGGCGATCTCATTGGATTGCTTACGCACCTCGAAGAAGGCGATATTCTGTTTATTGACGAGATTCACCGGTTGCCGAAAACAGTCGAGGAATTTCTATACCCTGCAATGGAAGATTTTGCCATTGATTTTGTGTTCGACAAGGGGGTTCACGCAAGAAGTCATCGATACCGTTTGAATCGTTTTACCATCGTCGGTGCAACAACTCGGGTTGGGCTGCTTTCTTCACCGTTGCGTGATAGATTCGGGATTTTCAGAAATCTCGATTTTTATAGCGATTCAGAGCTCATCACAATCGCAATACGGTCTGCAAAACTTCTGGAAGTCAAAATTGATGCTCCGGGGGCTGCCGAACTGGCCAAGCGATCCAGAGGAACGCCTCGAATCGTCAACCGGTTGCTTAAAAGGGTGAGGGACTATACACAGGTGCGGGCGGACGGGGTCGTTACCGTTGATACGGTTACGGATGCGCTCGCTTTAGAGGGGGTCGACCAGAAAGGCCTTACGACGCTTGACCGCAAATATCTGAGAACCATCATTGATTTTTATCATGGCGGTCCTGTGGGCATTGAGGCGATTGCGGCAACGCTTCAAGAAGAAACGGATACGTTGGTGGATGTTGTTGAACCCTATCTCTTGAAGATTGGATTCGTTGTCAGAACTTCATCCGGCAGAAAAGCCTCGGAATCAGCGTATCGGCATTTGGGGTATAAGGTACAGCAAACACTTTTTTAGTTTCGATCCAAGCCCTCAACCTCCGGTGGAGGACCCGGATAGGCGCTACTGATCTGGTAAAAATCGAAAATCGAAAATCGAATAATGAATAACCAATATCCAATCATAACGCTTCTTACGGATTTTGGAATAGAAGATGAATATGTCGGTGTGATGAAAGGCGTCATCCTTTCAACACATCCGCAGGCGATCATTGTCGATCTAACTCACCAGATTCCTCCGCATCAGGTGCTTCAGGCGGCTTATATTTTAGAGGGGGCATATCGGTATTTTCCGGAAGGAACCATTCATGTGATTGTGGTCGATCCGGGTGTTGGAACAGACCGTAAGATCATCGTGCTCCGCAAAGACGGTCATGTTTTTATTGCGCCGGACAACGGTGTTCTGACAATGATTTTAGAAACCGGCGGCATTGAATCCATCGTTACGGTTGAGAACAACGAATTTTATTTAAAACCGGTGAGTAGAACATTCCATGGAAGGGATATTTTCGCTCCGGTTGCAGCCCATCTGTCCAAAGGACTGCCGACCCGTCGACTGGGAGCTGAAACAAGGCCGGATCAATTGGTCCGTGTGGAAATTATTAAACCATATATCTCAGACAAAAAGGAGATATATGGAAGCATTGTCGCCATGGATCGTTTCGGGAATTTGATAACCGATATCGATAGGGAAATGCTCACAGAATTCACAGGGGGTCTGCACAACCACCGTGTAATTGTTCAGGTGTCCGGGCAATCGATTGCCGGGCTTTCCGATGGGTATGAAGCGAATGATTACGGCCGGTTCCTGGCTTTAATCGGCAGCAGAGGGTATCTTGAAATCGCCGTGTGCCGCGGCTCCGCCCGGGAAGTCTTTTGTGCGCAACTTGGGGACAGGATAAAGGTTTCTATTAACCGCTATGGGTCCAATCAGAAGAGACAAGACGAAATATAAAAATAAGCGATGGTACGTGTTGTTTGTCAGGGATAACGGGAGAACTGTTCCCGTTCGGCATTTCAAGGCTATGGTCTGGGCGCTCATTTTATTCGGAGCTGCTCTGCTGACCTTCATCGGTATGCTGGCATTTCTTTATATCGGCCTCATGGATGAGAAAGCGGCGCTTGAGCGGATTGTGGCTTCCCAGGAGCATGAGAAGGCTGCCATCCGAAAGGAAAAAGATTTTCTGATGGCACAACTGGCCATCGCGCAATCAAAACTTAAGATCAGCATGCCGGACGCCGAAGAAACAGGCACTGTGGTAGAGGTGGATGGTGCTGAAACGCCAATAGAGATTGTCAAGCCAATTAAAATCAAGGCGACAAAGTCCCCTGAGGAAAAGGCATTGCCGGAAAATGAAGCCGATATGCCTGCACAAAATTTAAAAATGGAACCTGCGAAGATTTCGGTGGATAATTTTTGGGCCTGCTATGATTCGGATGCCGGCAGGGTGCATGTCGAGTTCAAAGTCATCAATGTCGGAGAGAAAAAGCAACCCGTGTCGGGCTATGCTTACACGATTCTAAAAGACGGAAAGGAAGAAAAGGATCGCTGGCTGATATTTCCGGAAACCCAGTTATTCAATGGAATGCCGGTTCAGACCAGGGGGATGCGATTTCGTATTTATAATTTCAGGACCATGAAATTTTCGGTAAAACATAACGATCCGAATCAGTATACCTATGCAACCATATTTGTGTACCGGCAGGATACCGGCGAGTTGATGCTGGAAAGGGATTTTGAGATAAACATGATACCCGCATGTCCATGAAGGGGGTGATCGTTGAAGGATCAATCAAAGAGCATGTCGATTATCGACAAGGAGTTGACGGTTGAAGGAACGGTTTCCTTTAAGGGCCAGCTGATTGTGAAAGGTGCTGTCAAAGGGAATCTTTATGGTGATAGCGTTGTTATTGCCGAAGAAGGGTTGGTTCAGGCTCAGGCAACGGTGTCGCATATCATCATTGGCGGCACTTTTGACGGCGAACTTAAATCGTCTGATAAATTGACGATTCTTTCAACAGGAAAATGTTCCGGCAAGATCACATGTAAAACATTCGAAGTCGAAACCGGCGGGATCCTAAATGCAGAGATAAATTGCAAATGATAACATGCATTACTTGGAAATTCATGTAATCGATATTGGACATTGGATATTAATTTCTATGAATGCCCGTTTTTCCAGCGTAAGGTTGCTATGACCGGGAAATGATCGGAATAATAAGCTCCATCCACATGGTCATGAATAATGCGAGAATCGACCAGGGCGATCTCTTTTGCTGTAAAAAGAATCCAGTCGATGCAGTCGCCGTCCGAAGTCCCTGAAAATCCGTGGTGTGTGCCGCCGTAAGGTTTTTTCAGGGCGCTTTTAAATAAAAAGTCACTTGATTTATTTCTTTTTCGAGCGCTTCCGGTAAAGATTTTGAAATGCCGTGACTCGGGTGACGCATTGAAATCACCCATCAAGACCGCCGGAGGCCGCTGCCCGAGGTTCATCAGGTGATCCATGATGTATTGCGAGCTCTGTTCCTGGACCGATGCTCTAAAATCGAAGTGGGTATTGATGCAGGCCAGATGCCGATCATTTTTTCGAAATATTCCGATGGTGCACTGCCTGGGCCAACGGCTTTCTCTGGAACGACTTGGAATTTCCGGGGTTGGACTTAAATAAAAATGCTGATACAGGGTTAATTGCCAATCCTGTCGATAGTAGATCATGTTGTTTTGCCAGAACTGTGGAGCGGGGTCTCTTTTGCCCACCGAACAATAATTGCTGAGGATGGCATTCAGATCGTCAGATTGAAAGCTATTCACCTCTTGAAACCCTATAAAATCCGAAGGGTAATCGTCGAAGAGTTTGGGGAGTATTTTTCTGCGGAATTTCCAGGCATGGGGGCCGTCGTCGGCCAGGCCGAATCTCAGATTGAGCGTCATCACCGAAAAATCGCCATGCTGGTTCGGATCAGCCATTTGCATCTGCTTTCTGTTTTTGATCCGCTGCTTCATTTTTAACATTGATATTTGAAAAGCATGTTCGTGTCAATTGTCGATGCGTAATGAAAAATATAAATTTTTTTTAAAAATATTTTTCTTGACACGGGCCTTGAAATTATATAGAAAAACTGATTCTTTAAATAGGAGTGAAGAACAGTGAAAAAGTATACATATAGTGCCAAAAAATCAGATATTAAAGAAAAATGGTGGGTCATTGACGCCGAAGGCCAAGTCCTTGGAAGATTGGCTACTTCTGTTGCGTCCCGCTTAAGGGGCAAGCATAATCCGTTATTTACACCGCATGTGGATACAGGCGATTCAGTGATTGTCGTGAATGCCGAGAAGATTGTTCTAACGGGGAGGAAATGGGATCAGAAAAATTATTATCGACACAGCGGTTACACCGGCGGGCTCAAAACAATTAACGCAAAAAAGCTGCTGGAGAAAAAACCTGAAGATCTGCTGCGTATCGCGGTCAAAGGTATGCTGCCGAAAAACAGTCTTGGCAGAACGCTTATTAAAAAACTGAAAGTTTACGCAGGGGGGGAACATCCTCACGAAGCCCAAAAACCAGAGACCTTGATCCTTCAGTAAAAAAACCATTGTTCGGTTGCAAAACCACCGGGAAAACCGGAAACAGATAATCGGTAAACACAGAGGAATTTCATGATCGAAGAAAACGTTTTTTATGCGACAGGTAAGA